>JBCBDK010000747.1:0-1919 GCA_038529675.1 Actinomycetota bacterium | reverse complement strand
GTGGATCGCTCGGACGATGTTGGTCTTCGCCCGCTCCCGCCACTGCATGTGGAGCCGGGCCGAGCGCAGGACGCGCCGGAAAATCGCTCGCACCGGCCGGTTCAACCTCGCCATCACGTCGGCCTCGAGCGATTCGCGCTCGGCCGCGAGCCGTTCGTGTTGCGCATCGGGTGCGTGCGATTCGTCGGTGAGCCGCATCCGGTCGATCAGGGTGAGTGCCAGCGCCGGGTCGGTCTCCCAGGTGTCGAACGCAGTGTCCCACTCGTTCGGTCCGCGTGAGCCGAAGTCGGCGAGGAACGCCCGGAACGCGGCGGCGAATGCGTGCGCGTCGGCCGCCGCGTCGTCGGATCCGTCGGCCGCCGCCCGGATCCGATCCCACAGATCGTCCACGCCGGCGTCGAACTCGGCCGTCAGCGACGGTGACGACGCCGCTCGCCGGGCGAGACCCCACATCGCCGCCGACGGCGCGGCGGAGTCGACGTCGCCGAGCCCGGACATCAGGCGCACCGCGATCGAGGAGTCGTCGAGTTGCTGCTCGCACATCGTGGTCAACAGCGACATGAGCGCGCCGGCGCCGAACGAGACGACGAGGTGGGTCTCGAACCAGATGCCGAAGCGTTCGATCAGGTCGTCGGTCGTGCTGGCTCGGAGCTGGTCGTCGGTCGCGGTGGTCGGGTCGGGGAGCGAGGCGAGGTAGCGCGCCTGATCGGCCGCGTCGGCATCGAGCTGCGGACACTCGGTCCGTCCGGTCAAGCGCCAGAGGTACCGGAGCCCGGCGAGCGACGCGCGCCGGTTCCGCTCGGTCGGCAGCGGCGTGTGCGGCGGTGGCTCACCGACGCCCAGGAACGACGAGTCGGCGTCCTCGGCCTTCCCGCCCGGAACGCGCGCCGAGGCGAGGCGCTGGATCGACAGGTTGAGGTAGGCGTACCCACCGAACACGCCCGACCCGATACCGGTCGAGATGGGGATGTCGTCCAGTTCCTCCGGCCGGATCAACCCCGAGGTGAGGGTCGCCCGACGCATCGCCCGCTCGCCCGCCTCCTGGGCGATCGAGAAGCTGAGCGGTCGGTACACCTCGGGGTACACCTCGCCGGCGTTGCCGCGGGTGTAGATCGGGAACCGATCGGCCGCGTCCGTACCGACCCACTCCCCCGTCCCGGCCGTCATGCCCTCGATCGTCCGCCACACGGAACCCATGGCCGGCACGGTAGTGAAGCCGGTCACACTTGACCGATGGCGACGACGAACTGGCCACTGTTCGACCTGGAGATCCGGACTGCGGACCTGACGCTGCGGTACCCCAACGATTCCGACTTGATGATGTTGGTCGACCTGGCCGCCGAGGGTGTACACGACGAGTCGTTCATGCCGTTCAGCATCCCGTGGACCCGCATCCCGGTGCCCGACCTCCAGCGCAAAGCCCTGCAGTTCCACTGGCAGTGCCGAGCGGAGACGAGCCCCACCAACTTCCGCCTCCCGCTCGTCGCCCTCGTGGAGGGAGCAATCGTCGGAACGAGTGAGCTGTGGGCGAAGGAGTTCGCCACACTCCGGCAGTTCGAGACCGGCTCGTGGCTCGGGCAGGCGTTCCAGGGTCGGGGCATCGGCACGGCGATGCGGCGTGCGACGCTGGCGCTCGGCTTCGACGGAATGGGTGCGACGCGTGCGCTGACCGGAGCCTGGGAGGACAACGCCGCATCGATCGCGGTGACCCGCAAGCTCGGGTACGTCGAGCAGGGCCACCGCTGGGACGTGCGAGAGGGTGTGGCAACCCAGCTGCTCGGGTTCGAGATGGAGCGCGAGCAGTACGACCGTGTTCGCCCGAGCGACGTCGAGTTCATCGGGCTGGACGGCGTGCGCGAGTTCCTGGAGATCGAAGCGACGACGCGCGTGGTTGGGTGCTGAGACGGGCGCTCTGGGCC
>JBCBDK010000746.1:0-1921 GCA_038529675.1 Actinomycetota bacterium | reverse complement strand
AGGTCGACGTTGGCGATCCCGTCACCGAGCGCGTGGTGCGTCTTGATGATGAGGCCGACGCGCTCGTCGTCCAGGCCGTCGACGAGCCACATCTCCCACAACGGCCGGGCCCGATCGAGTGCGATCGCCTGCACCCGACTCATCAGATCGAGCAACTGCTCGAGGCCGCCCGGGCGGGGCAACGACGTCAGCCGGACGTGGTGCTCGATGTCGAAGCCCGCGTCGTCGATCCACACCGGCCGGCCTTGCGACCACGGCACCTCCATCACCCGCTGTCGCATCCGTGGTACGCGGTGCACGCGGCGTTCGACGTGAGCGCGCAACTCGTCGAGGCGGACCGCGCCCGATTCGTCGCGGAGCGGTGCGCCGTCGAACAGCGACAGCGACCCGACGTGCTGCGGTTCTCTCGGCGTCTCGAGGCGGAGGAACACCGCGTCGGCGGCGGTCATGCGTTCGTAGTTGGAGGCGGGCATGGTCATGGTGGTGGCTCCCCGCTGACGGTACGCGTCCGCCGATGCCGGCTGACAGGGCCGTTCGACATGTCGATCGTGAGGCCGGCAGTGAGCCGGGGTTCGGCTGCGAACTAGGTTCTCGCCGACACCGACACCGACAACGACACCGACGAAGAGGCGAGGAAGCATCGATGACGGGACGAGACGACGTCGAGTACACGAGCGACCCGGAGGCCGTGGCGACGATGACCACGCCACGGCCGGCAGGGCACGGTCCCGTTCGGTCGTACGACTGGATCGACCATCACGCCCGGAACCGGCCCACCCGAGAGGCGGTGCGCGACCTCTCGACCGGGCGCACCTTCACGTACGCGGAGCTCGATCGCCGCATCGACGCTGTCGCCGCCCACCTTCGTTCGCTCGGCATCGGGCGCGGCGATCGGATCGCAGTGCTCGCCCACAACGGCGTCGAGTACTTCGACGTGCAATTCGCCTGCGCCCGCACCGGCTCGATCTGCGTCCTCCTCAACTGGAGACTCACGGTCAATGAGCTCGACTACATCTTGAACGACAGCTCCCCGATGCTGCTCGTCCACGACGTCGAATTCGCCGAGGCCGCCGCCGAGCTCCAGGCTCGCTGCAGCATCGCCCACCTCCTCGAGATCGACGGGGGAGCGGCGGCCAGCGACTACGAACGTGCGCTCGCGGCGCACGACGGATCGCCGGTCCCGCGCAAGACGCTGACACACGACGACGTCATCACGATCATGTACACGTCGGGCACGACCGGCCTCCCCAAGGGAGCGATGATCACCCACGGCATGAACTTCTGGAATGCCGTCAACCTCGGCATCCCTGCGGGGATCGGGATCGACACGGTCCACCTCAACGTCTTGCCGCTGTTCCACACCGGCGGTCTCAACTGCTACAGCAACCCAGTGCTGCACGCCGGTGGCACCGTCGTGATCCAGCAGGCGTTCGACCCGGGCGAGGCCCTCCGTGTGATCGGCGACCCGGTGCAGGGCATCACGCACTTCTTCGCAGTGCCGGCGCCGTATCAGTTCATGATGCAGCACCCCGACTTCGTCGAGACCGATCTGTCCCGGTTGCGAGTGGCCGGCGTCGGAGGCGCCCCCTGTGCGCTGACGATCATGGAGGCGTGGACCGAGCGCGGGGTCGACCTGGCACAGGGCTTTGGCATGACCGAGACCAGCCCGGCCTGCATCTTCCTCGATCCGAGCGATGCGCTGCGCAAGATCGGCTCGACCGGCAAGGCGCTGATGCACACCGAGTTCCGTGTCGTCGACGACGCAGGAGCCGACTGTGGTCTCGACGAGGTCGGCGAACTGTGGGTCGCCGGGCCGAACATCACACCCGGCTACTGGAACAAACCCGAGGCGACCGTCTCGGCGTTCGAGGGTCGCTGGCTGAAGACGGGCGACGCCGCCCGGGTGGACGACGAGGGCTTC
>JBCBDK010000745.1:0-1921 GCA_038529675.1 Actinomycetota bacterium | reverse complement strand
TCAGCTGAAGTTCGCGCTCCTCGACGAGTCGGCCGCCGCCGTCCGACGTCTCCCCGACGACCACGGCGAGCCAGACACCGGTGCCGGCTGCGAGTGCAGCGAGCAGCCCGGCAGCGAACGCGAGGCTGACCGCGTCGCCGGCGATGCCGACGACCAGCGGGCCGACCACCTTGCCGACGTCCTGGAGGGTGCCGAACGCGGCGAGGAACGGCCCGGGCTGCGCGCGTGGCGCGAGGTCGCTCCCGAGGGTCAGCAGCGCCCCTGATCCGAGGCCGTTGCCGACACCGATGACCGTGCCGGCGACGATCACCTCGGTCGTCGAGCCGGCGGCAGCGAGCAGCGCGAGGCCGAGTGCGATCAGGGCGTAGAAGGGCAACAGCGCAGCAAGTCGGCCGAATCGGTCCATCACGTAGCCGGCGACGGGGAACAGCAGCAGGTCCGCAGCGGTTCCGATGCTGACGATGATGCCCACGACCGACGGCGTGAGTCCGAGGTCGTCGCCGATGAGGGGGAGGACCACGAAGCGGCCGTCGCGAACGGTCATCGTGAGCATCGGCACGATGCCGACGGCGAGCAGGAGACGTCGGTGGCGCCGCAGTATCGCCGAGATCGGCAGCGGGCGGCCCGTATCCGACTCGTTCGTCGCGATCCGCTCCGCCTGCTCGGCGCGTGCGGTCTGTTCGGTGATCGGCGGGTCGGCCGAGCGGAGCAACGGCGGGCCGAGCGACGTCGCTGTGATCGCACCGGCGACGACGAAGGTCGAACTGAATCCGATGCGGTCGGCGAGCACGCCGCCCAGCGCCGGACCGACGAGGAGGCCAATCCGGAAGCTGCCACCGATCGAGGCCATCGCGCGACCGCGGAAGGACGCGGGCACGCGTCGGGTGATGTAGGTCTGGCGGGAGAGCCGAAGGGCGATGCTCGCCGCACCCCAGCCGAGCCGGAGCGCGACGAGGAGCACTGCGGTCTCGGTCAGGCCGAGAGCGAGTGAACTCAGGGCCATCGTCACGATCGCCGCGACCAGGACGCGACGCTCGCCGACGCGGGCCACCATCGCGCCTGCCGGGAGGCCGCCGGCCACCGCACCGACACCGCCGGCCGCGAGGACGATCGCGGTCGTGCGGAGGTTCGCGCCGACGTCGTCGAGGTAGAGCGGCAGCAGCGGGATGAGCATGCCGGTGCCGGTCGAGGCGAGCGCCATCGGGAGGTAGACCGGTGCGACGAGTCGTCGCATCACGGTCAGGGCGGCCACGGGGGCGACGCTAGCGATCGAGGTTCCGTGCCGCCGCTGCGGGCAAACGTGGTACACCTGGGCCGACGCTCAGTCCACGACGCGTGGAAACCGACGCGTGGAAGGGAATCGAGATGAAGCAGCTGACGGGGCTCGATGCGAGCTTCCTCTACATGGAGACCAAGAACACCTACGGGCACGTGAACGGCTTGTCGGTGTTCTCCCGGCCGTCACCCGACTTCGATCCGTACCGTGTCGTTTACGAGCGGTTCGGCGCGCTCGTCGGTCACCTGGAGCCGATGCGCCGCCGCATCGTGAACACACCGCTCGGTCTCGACCATCCGTACTGGATCGACGACCCGCACTTCGACCTCGACTATCACGTCCGCCACATCGGCATCCCGCCGCCGGCGACCGATGAGATGCTGTGCGAGCAGATCTGCCGAATCGTCGGCCGCCACATGGATCGTTCTCGACCGCTGTGGGAGGTGTACGTCATCGAGGGTCTGCCCGACGACAAGTGGGCGATGCTCACGAAGTATCACCACGCCACCATCGACGGCGCCTCCGGCGTCATGATGCTCCGCCTCATCACCGAGGCCACGAGCGACGAACCCTTCGAGTTCGAAGCCGTCGACTGGGAGGGCGAGGAGATCCCCGACGACACCGAGCTGCTCAAGCGAGCGGTCT
>JBCBDK010000744.1:0-1923 GCA_038529675.1 Actinomycetota bacterium | reverse complement strand
TCCGCGGGGGCTCCGCGCTGCTCGTCGGCGCCGGCGTGGCGATCGTCGCATGTGGCCCGGCCGCCGACGTCGCCGTCGAGCGCTCGGACCGCATCCAGGTGCCGCTCCCCGGCGTCGACGACCCGATCTTCAGCGACAGCGACGACGCTCCCTCCGACGACCCGCCCGACGAGACGGGCAGCGAGGCCGATCCGGACGCCGACACCGACACGAACCCCGATCCGAGCGACGACCCGGTCGCCGCCGATCCGGTCGTGACCGACCCCGACGCGATCGACTTCGGCGACGAGAAGCCGGCACGGAGTCGTGACGACTTCCTGCTCGCCTCGCTGACCGACATCGAGGCCTGGCTGGCCGAGGAGTTCGAGCCGGCGTTCGGCTTCGCGTTCCAGCCGCTGCGCGGCGAGGTGTACGCCGGCTATCCGCAGCGCACCGATCCGATCCCGGGCTGCGGTCCCGGGCAGAGCGTGACCGAGTACCGCGATCTCCGCCAGTTCGTCGCCTTCTACTGCCCGATCGGCGACTTCATCGCCTACGACGACGGCGACGGCGGCCTGCTCGACCAGCTCTCCGACGAGTTCGGCCCGGCGACGATCGGCATCGTCCTCGCCCACGAATACGGGCACGCGATCCAGCAGCGCACGGGCGCACTCGAGCGCAATCTGGCGACCGTGGTGACCGAGCAGCAGGCGGATTGCGTCGCCGGTGCCTGGGCCGGGCGGGCGGCGGCGGGTGACGCGGTCGGCGTCCCGTTCGGCGAGCCCGATGTCCGCGCCTCGCTGATCTCGATGATCCGCGTCCAGGACCCCGTCGGTACGAGCCCGACCTCGCCCGGCGGGCACGGGTCGGGCTTCGACCGGGTCGGCGCGTTCCAGACCGGGTTCCGAGACGGCCTCGGCCGCTGCGCCGAGCTGATCGACGACCCACTCCCGCTCACGCCGCTCACGTTCCTGAACCAGGCCGACTTCGCGAGCGGCGGCAACGCACCGTTCGGTTTCGAGGAGGACGAGCTGTTCGGCTTCCTCGTCGACGACCTCAACCTGTACTTCGGTGCCGATCAGGCGGACAGGTTCCCGGCGTTCACCGACCTCGCCGCCGTCCCGACGCAGGATGCCTCGGAGGTCACCTGCGACGATCCGGTCGGCGACTACGACGACCTGCTCGTCGTCGTCTGCGACGACGAGCGACTGGCGTTCTTGAACATCCCGGTGCTCCAGCGCCTCTACGACGAGTTCGGTGACTTCGGCCCCGGCTTCATGCTCGGCATCGCGTGGGCCGACGCAGCGCAGCGATCGGCCGGCTCGAGCCGCATCGGCGAGGACCGCCAGCTGTTCAACGACTGCCTCGTCGGCGCATGGGTCCGCTCGGCGACCCCACAGCTCGACGGCAGCGGTCAGCTCGTGTTCGATGCCGACGGCCGCGCCGTCACACTCGAACAGCGGGTCGGCGATCGGGGTGCGCTGATCTCACCGAACGATCTCACCGAGGCGATCCAGACGGCGATCCTGATCGGCGACTCGTCCGCCAACGCCGACGTCGTGGGCAGTGCCTTCGAGAAGATCGATGCGTTCCGGGCGGGCACGCTCGGCGGCATCGACGCCTGCGGCTGACGAGGATCGACTCGCGACCGACGGCGCGCCGGCTCAGCCGCCGTCGTCACCACCATCACCCGAGCCCGGTGGGTCATCGGGTGGCGGTGGGGCGAGCGTCGTGGGCGCTGCGGTCGTCGCCGGCGCGTCGGTCGTCGGTGCGGCCGTGGTCGGCGCCGCCGTCGTGTCGGGCGCCTGCGTCGTGGCCGGGGCCTGGGTGGTGTCGGGCACGGTGTCGGCCGGCAGCGTCGTCGTGGTCTCCGGGACCGTGGTCGTCGACGAGGTGGTGGTCGTCTCGTAGTCCGGGTCGAGCCAGTTGAACGTCGGCGGCGGT
>JBCBDK010000743.1:0-1928 GCA_038529675.1 Actinomycetota bacterium | reverse complement strand
CAGCGTCGTGGCGAGGTCGCCGACGACCTCGATGCCGCATCCGCGGCCGCGCATCTCGCAGCGCCGATCCTGACCAATCACGTGCTCCTGCGTTCCATCGCCGAGTCCGACGAGATCTCAGCGACGATCGAGCGGTTCCTCGCCGACCATGCAGCGAGTCCCAGCCGACTCAACGAGCAGGATCGGTGATCTTGAGGACGGCAGCGACGTCGTCGTCGCCGTAGCCGTGGGCGGCGGCGCTGGCGAGCTGCGACATCCCGGCTGCGCCGACCGGGGTGGCGATGTCCCGACGGGCCGCCATCGCCACCGTCAAGGCGAGGTCCTTGCGGCCCAATGCAACCGAGAACCGGGGCTCGAAATCGCCGGCGATCATCCAGGGCAGGCGAACCTCGGCCTGGTACGACCAGCCGCCCGTGTCCGCGAGCGCGGCGGTGAACGCATCGTCGTCCACCCCCGCTCGCCGACACAGCGTGTAGCCCTCGGCCAGCACCGCGAGATTGGTCATGCCGATCAGGTTCGACACCAGCTTGAACGCCGTCGCCGCCTCGACCGTTCCGAGACGGTGCACGCCGGCACCGATGCAGTCGAACACCGGGCCGAGCGCGTCGAGCACGTCGTCGGGTCCGCCGACGAACAGCGGCACCTCGCCGGTCTCCGCCTGTGCCGGGCCCTTGCCGAGCAGACATGCGACGTAGCGGTCGCGCCCGACGGTGTCCGCCACTCGAGAGGCAGTGTCGGGGTCGATCGTCGACGTGTCCATCACGATCGGCGAGCCGCCTCCGTCATCACGGCTACCGAGTCTTGGTGCCAACTCGTCGTAGAGCGCCACGACGTGCGCGGGCATCGGCAGGCTCGACACGATCAGGTCGACACCATCGGCCGCAGCGACGGCGCTCTCGGCGGCGGTCGCGCCTGCGGCGACGCACCGCTCGATCGCCGCAGCGTCGAGATCGAACACCGTCACGTCGAAGCGCGCCGCGAGGTTCCGCGCGAGTCCGCCTCCCATCTTGCCGAGGCCGATGACGGCGATCCGTTCGGGAGTCCTCATGATCTGCATCCTCCTCGTGATTGACTCGTGACGGCGCTGCGGATCACAGCCCGATCACACCCTTGATGACCGTGCTGATCGCCCCGCCGAGTGCGACGACGACGATCAGGATGCGCGCCTGCGACTCGGTGACGTGCTGCGCGAGCCGATCGCCGATCGCGAGTCCGACGACGAGGGCACCGATGACGCCCAACCACATCGTCGAGTCGAGTTCTGGTCGGCCCCGAGCTGCCAACGACGCCGTGTTCAGCCCGATGAAGTAGATCTGCACCGTCGCCACGTACGGCGTGTGCGGCCAGTCGGTCGACAGGCGGTACAGCACGATCGGCGGGCCACCGACGCCGGCCGTGACGTTCATGAAGCCGGACAGGAATCCGGCCGACGCCCGGCCGATGTTCCCGCGAAACACCCGGGCGCGTTCGTCGGCGAGCACCGCCGTCAGCGCCACGATCACGAGCACCCCGATCAGGATCGCGAGGACCGCAGAACGCAACTGCCGGGTCAGCCACGCACCGGGAAGCACCCCGACCACCGACGCGGCGAACAGCATCGCCGCCGTCCGCCACTCGACCGAGCGCCACAGCTGCGTGAGCACGATCACCGACGCCACCAGTGTCAGGGCCTGACTCGTGCCGACCCCGTCGTCCACGCCGAGCACGAGCACCAGGAGCGGCGATGCCATCAGCGCGAACCCCATGCCGGTGATGCGCTGCGTCCCGGCACCGACCAGCACCGCCGCGACGACGAGTGCGAGGTCGAGGGTCACGTCCGACGGCGAGCTCGCCGGCACTCACAGCCGCTCCCGACGTCACCCATGACGGACCACCGCCGCCACCTCGGCCGGCCGACCGTCGAAGCCCTCGACGCCGAGATCACCGAC
>JBCBDK010000742.1:0-1932 GCA_038529675.1 Actinomycetota bacterium | reverse complement strand
GTCGGCACGCCAATCGTCTCGACGGCGATACCGGTTGCGCCGGCTGCAGTCCCGGCGATCGCAAGCATCGCGATCGTCTCCGGGTCGAGGTCTGCCTTCGCCGCCGCACCCCTGCGCTGCCGCTTCGATTCGTCGAGCACACCGTCCTAAGACCCTCGACAACGACCTACGTTGCGCCGCCGACGTTCCGGTCACGGCTACGTCACGGCGCTCGTTCGCTGCGATTATCGCTCGGGTCGTCGTGCGCAGCGTGCCGGCTATGAGCGCGCAGGCCGAGTACTCCAGCTGTGGCGATACAGAGCACCTTGAGGCGATCGAGGCGAGCCCTCGACCAGTGGCCCGGGCGGTCACCGACCGCAGAGCAGACCCGGTGAACGCCTGGTGCTCATGCGGTGACCCCCTGGGAGTGGTCCAGTAGTTGTGCGGTCTGATCGTCTCGGCCATGGTGGTCGGGGCAGAAAGGACCGACGATGTCTCGACGACGACACACGCCGGAGCAGATCATCCGCAAGCTCGCCGAGGGCCAGAAGCTCCTCGCTGGCGGCCAGACGGTCGAGGAGGTGTGCCGACACTTCGGCATTGCCGAGTCAACGTGGGCGCGCTGGTTGAACCAATACGGCGGCATGAAAGCCGACGACGCGAAACGTCTCCGTGAGCTCGAGTCCGAGAACGCCACGTTGAAGAAACTGCTGGCCGAGGCCGAGCTCGACAAGGAGATGTTGAAGCATCTCGCCGAGGGAAAATGGTGACCCCGAACCGCCGCCGTGACGCCGTACGCGAGCTGGAGGACCGGTTCGGGGTCTCTGAGCGTCGAGCCTGTCGTGTGGTCGGTCAGCATCGCTCGACTCAGCGCCTCGATTCTCCGGCACCGCCCGACGATGAGGCCGAACTACGTGAGTTTCTCCGGGCGTTCGCGAAGCGTCGGCCCCGGTGGGGATGGCGGCGAGCGGCCAAAGAACTTCGCCGGGACGGCTGGAAGATCAACAACAAGCGTGTCCGGCGCCTGTGGCGTGACGAGGGCCTGCAGGTGCCGACCAAGACCCGCAAGAAGCGCCTCACCGGAGTCGGCGCCCACGTCGGGCCCATGTCGTTGATCGCACCGAACGCGCTGTGGGCGCTCGACTTCCAGTTCGACCACCTCATCGACCACCGCCAAGTCAAGCTGCTCAACGTCATCGACGAATACACCCGAGAAGCACTCGCGATCGACGTCGCGCACTCGATCACCGCCGACGACGTCGTCGCCACCCTCGACCGCCTCGCCATCGAACGGGGTCGGCCGCCGGCCTTCGTCCGCTTCGACAACGGCCCCGAGTTCGTCGCGGTCGTCGTGGCTGAGTGGTGCTGCGCGAACGGCACCGAGTGCGTGTTCATCGACCCCGGCAGCCCGTGGCAGAACGCCTGGATCGAGAGCTTCAACAGCCGCCTCCGCGACGAGCTGTTGAACCTGTGGCAGTTCGACAGCCTCCTCGAGGCTCGCGTCATCATCGAAGACTGGCGGATCGACTACAACATCAACCGACCCCACTCAGCCCACGGCGACCTCACCCCCGACGAGTTCGCCCAGAACTGGACCACCCAACACCAACCCCAACCCGCATAGCCACCGGACCACTCACCGGGACCCGCTCACTCAGGTCGTAGTGGCGGCTGTTGAGGTAGCCGAGGTCGAGGCCCTTCTCGACCGGGCAAGCCAGGCACGGCACGTGTCCTGAAGCATGGATGACTCCCCGTCAGATCGGAGTCTTGAGAGTCAGGCTTGCGATAACGCCGTTGAGGACCCAAACGTTGCACCATCCCTCGTGATCGAGGATGGCAGAGCCTTCAGCGGTGGGAGTCCAGCCATGTCCAATGAACCGCTCTAGGGTCTCCAACTCCGCGCCGATCAGGTCAACGCCTCGATACCGGCAATGCTCGGTGTAGACGATCATC
>JBCBDK010000741.1:0-1936 GCA_038529675.1 Actinomycetota bacterium | reverse complement strand
CTTCCCGATCGTCCGCCCGTTGGGTTCGATCAGGTGAAGTCGGGCGCGTCCCGGTTCGATCGCTTCAGTTCGGCCACGCCGCTCGTCGCCAGCTTCTCGACGGCGTCCCACAGCTCCACCGCCTCGGCACCGCGCGGTGCCTTGGAGATGACCGGTCCGAAGAAGCTGCCCTCGCGGTCCGTTCCCGGCCGGAAGGTCAGAATCGGTGTCCCGACGTCGGGGCCGGTCCGGCTAAGCGCAAGCTCGGTGTCGGACCGGAGCCAGGTGTCGTGGGAGTCGTCACCGGCTGCGTCGATCAGGTCCGCATCGAACCCTTCGTCGGCGAGGAGTTCGACCAGCAGCGGCTCGACACCAGCCGACTTGTCCCGTCGGCGATCACGATGCATCGCGTTGCCGAGCGCCGTGTACCACCGACCGACCGCGGTCGCGTCGTCGGGCATCGAGAGCCGAATCTGGTCGGCGATCCGCAGCGCCTGATGCCCCTGGTAGTGACCCGCCCGGTACTCGGGCGTGTACCAGTCCTGGCGGTTCTCCTCGTTGAGGATCCACAGCGAGATGAAGCGCCAGTCGACCGTGTACGAGCGCTGCTCCTGCACGTCCACCACCCAACGGGAGGTGATCCAGGCCCACGGTCAAACGGGATCCCAGAAGAAGTCGAGATCAGGTCCAGGCTGGTCGGCGGCCATCCTCGAACCATACGTCGGTTGGGCCGACAGACCCACACGTCGATCTGCGTTCGTCTGATCCCGGAACCCGGGTAGGGGTGAACGCAGATCGGCGGTCACGCCGCGTTGCGCGCTCGACGAGGATGCCCGGGCACGGGGTGGTCGCCCCATCGATCGAGCAGTCGGCGGAGTCGGCGGGCGGTGTCCGTCGATCGCTGCGTGATCGACCGATACGTGAAGCGTGTCGGCACCCAGCCGGCTGACCGGAGGTCATCGTCCTTGCGCCGATCGGTCTCGAACTGGTGGCGCCGTCGGCCGTGCGTGGTCCAGCCGTCGCACTCGACGATGATCGGCGTCCCGACGAACCGGAAGTCGACCTCCCAGCCCTCGATCACCTCGTGGAATGTGACCGCCGGCAACCGATGGCGCTCGCAGAGTTCGACGAACGCCGACTCGAGGATCGAGTCGGCTGGTCGTGCGTCGATCGCCCAGTCGTCGAGTGCGCTCCGGAGTGCGACCACGCCGGTTCGGCCGTGCATGGAGTGCCGGCGGACGCAATCGTCCACACCATCGATCGTCACCAGCCCCGAACCGAGAGCGGCACCCACCGCCCCGTGTACCAACGCTGCGTCGGTGATACCGAGGTCGACGAGCGTCCGGAGCGGCGGCGTTGCGGGGATCCCGTGTCGCGTGACCGACCGGAGGTCGATGCGGTCACGGGGACGATGGCAGGTCACCTGCTCGAGCGTCGGTCGGCGCGCCGCTCCACCCGTGTCGGTCAGATGGACCTCGGCGTCGGCGTCGGGCGGGACGAGCTCCCACAGCATCGCCGCCGAGCGATGCGACGCGACGCTGCTGTCGACGGTCAGTGTCGCGGCACGGATTCGCTGCAGCTCGGTCACCTCGGTGCCGACGCATCTGGCCACGAGTGGGTGGAGTGCGACCAGCGAACCGGCGTCGATCGCACGGTGCCAGGCACTTCGCGAGAGCCCGGTCTGACCGAATCGCACGACGCCGTTCTGGCGTCGTGCGATCTCGTCGAGCCGATCGAGTCGCATACCCGATCGTGGGCGGCGACAACGCCGATGCGGAAACCCCGCCCATCTGCGTTCATCCCGACCCGGAAACCGAGAAGGCCCGTACGCAGACCGGATCGAGGATCGGCGCCCGTTGGCGAGTCGACCGAGTCGGAACCGCCCATCTGCGTTCATCCCGACCCGGAAACCGGGAACACCCGTACGCAGATCGACTGGTTGGGATCGGGTCAGTCG
>JBCBDK010000740.1:0-1937 GCA_038529675.1 Actinomycetota bacterium | reverse complement strand
GATCGGACGACCGGCCAAGCCGGATCGTCCTCGGATCGGGGGCTCCGGCGGAGCCTCTGCCCCCGAACCCCCGCCTCCTGACGCACACCATCGACAGAGATGAATCACCATGACTGATACGACAGACACTGACTCGACTGACGGTACGCCTGATGATCCGATTCAGCCGCGGCCGCTGCATGACGAGATGGAGACCTCGTTCCTGGAGTACGCGATGTCGGTCATCATGTCGCGGGCGCTCCCCGACGTGCGTGACGGCCTCAAGCCGGTGCACCGTCGGATCATCTGGGACATGGAAGAACAGGGCTTCCGCCCCGACCGTGGTCACGTCAAGTGCGCCCGCGTCTCGGGTGACACCATGGCGCGCTTCCACCCCCACGGTGACTCCGCGATCTACGACGCCCTCGTGCGCATGGCGCAGCCGTTCTCGCTGCGCCACCCGCTGATCGACTTCCACGGCAACTACGGCTCGCCCGACTTCGGACCAGCCGCCTCGCGCTACACCGAGTGTCGGCTCGACCCGTTGGCGATGCAGCTGCTCGCCGACATCGACGAAGACACCGTCGACATGATCCCGAACTACGACGGGACCACCGAGGAGCCCGTCGTCCTTCCGGCGCGGTTCCCGAACCTGCTCGTCAACGGCTCCGAAGGCATCGCGGTCGGCATGGCCACCCGCATCCCGCCGCACAACCTCGGTGAGGTCGTCGACGCAGTCGTCCACCTGATCGACCACCCCGACGCCAGCCCCGACGATCTCATGGAGTTCGTCAAGGGTCCCGACTTCCCGACCGGCGCCTCGATCCTCGGCCGAGCGGGGATCATCGACGCGTACCGCACCGGCCGTGGCTCGGTGAAGATGCGCGCCACCGCCGAGGTGATCGAGAACAAGAAGGGCCGCATGGAGATCGTGGTCTCCGAGTTGCCGTACCAGACCAGCTGCTCGTCGGTTGCGGCCCGTATCCAGGAGCTCGTCGACTCGGGGGACCTGGCCGGGATCGCCGACGTCAACGACTCGTCGTCGAACGGCAAGACCCACCTCTCGGTGCTGTTGAAGCGCGACGCGAACGCACTCGTGGTCAAGAACCAGCTCTTCAAGCTCACCCAGCTCCAGACCACGTACTCGATCAACATGGTCGCGCTGGTCGACGGTGTGCCGCGCCAGGTCAACCTGCGGGACGCGCTCGTCGCCTACGTGAAGCACCAGGTCGAGGTCGTCACCCGGCGGTCCGAGTTCCGCCTCGCGAAGGCGCAGCGTCGCGAGCACATCCTCGAGGGCCGCATCAAGGCGCTCAACGTCATCGACGAGATCATTGCCCTCATCCGCGCCTCGGACGACGTCGCTGCGGCTCGCGAGGGCCTGATGGCCGAGCCGTTCGAGTTCACCGAGCTGCAGGCGGAGGACATCCTCTCGATGCAGCTCCGCCAGCTGACTCGGCTGTCGCGCATCGACCTCGAGACCGAGCTGGAGGACGTCCGGGCCACGATCGAGGACCTGCAGGACATCCTCGCTCGCCCCGAGCGGCTCAACGGCGTGATCAAGGACGAGATCACCGCCATCAAGGAGGAGTTCGCGACGCCGCGTGTGTGCCAGATCACGTACGACGACGGCGAGATGTCGATCGAGGACCTGGTCGACGACAAGGAACTCGTCATCGTCATGACCGAGGCGCAGTACGTCAAGGCGGTGCCGGCGTCGTCGTTCAAGGCGCAGGGTCGCGGCGGCCGCGGCGTGTCGGGCGGCAAGCTGAAGGCCGACGACATCGTCCGCCACGTGATCTTCACGATCGGCATGCCCTTCGCCGTCCGCTCGCGCTCGGGGATGTCGAGCGCCCGGAGTCGGTACACCTTGCCCTTGTTGGAGAAGAACAGCAGGTGCGCGTGTGCCGACGTGAAGATCACGCGGCGGCCGCGGCGTGTCGGGCGGCAAGCTGAAG
>JBCBDK010000739.1:0-1940 GCA_038529675.1 Actinomycetota bacterium | reverse complement strand
CGCCATCGTGCTGGCCGTCGCCGGGCGACTGGCGATCGACGGCGACCTCGAGCCCGGTGACATCGTCGCCTTCACCGGACTGGCGACGTTCTTGGCGATCCCGTTCCGGACGATCGCCGAGCTGTTCATCACCTGGGCCGGTGGCATCGCCAGCGCTCGGCGCCTGGACGAACTCCTCCAGGCGCCACACCGAGTGGCCGCCGGTGGCGGCGCCGGCGGCGGCTCGAACGGATCACTGGGACTGCACTTCGAGGCGGTCGAGGCGCCAGGCCTCCAGCAGTTCGATCTGAGCATCGGGGCGGATGAGGTAGTGGGTGTGGCCTCGGCCGACCCCGATGCCGCCACAACGATCCTGCGACTCGCCGCTCGACATCTCGCGCCGACGGCGGGCACGGTCCGGCTCGGTCACACGGACCTCGGTGACCTGCGACTCGATGTCGTGCGAGGCACCGTGCTGGTCGACGATGCCAGCCAACCGTGGCTCCGACCGGGCACGGTCGGAGACAACCTCGACCTGGCGATCACACCCCACGAATGTGATGACCCGGCGCGTCACGCCGAACACCTCGCCGCACTCCGACTCGCCGCACTCGACGAACTCCTGGAGCGAGACGACCCGCTCGACGTGCTGATCGGGTCACGAGGTCTCCGGCTCTCCGGTGGACAGCGCCAGCGTCTTGCGGTCGCCCGCTCGGTCCGAGCAGATTCTGCGGTGCTCGCACTCCTCGACCCGACGAGCGCCCTCGACTCGGTGACCGAGTCACGTGTGGCAGCGGCGCTCGTCGATGCACGTCGGAACCGGTGCACCCTGCTGCTCACCACGAGCCCTGCCGTGCTCGCCCGATGTGACCGGGTGGTCTTCGTGTCTGACGGGGCCGTTGTCGCTGACGGCACCCACGCCGAGATCCTCCACGAGCCGGAATACGCAGCGCTGCTCGGAGCCACACCGCTGGAGCCACGAGCATGACGAGCAGCGAGGTGACGGCGACCATCAACGTCGATGCGTTGCCGACCGCATCAGGACCGGCGGCGCGGCGTCGACTTGCGCGACTGTTCACCGACCGCATCGGGCGCACGCTGCTGCTCATCGGACTCGTCGTGTCATCGGTGGGCGTGCAGCTGCTGGGCCCGGCGCTCGTCGGCATCGTGGTCGATGCGGTCGCCGACGTCCTCGACGGTGACCGAGCTGCGGGCGACGCGCGCTCGCTGATCGGGTGGGTCGCCGTTGCGTTCGGGGGAGTCGCAGTGGTCGGCGCAGTCCTCACCTGGTTGGGCACCGTGCAGGCAGCGACGCTCGGCGAATCGGCGCTCGCTGAGCTCCGCACGGAGGTGTTCGACCACACGCTCGAGGTCGATGTCGACCGGATCGAGCGCGGCGGCACCGGTGACCTCGTTGCGCGACTCGGCTCCGACGTCGATGTGCTCGCGCAGGCGGTGCAGCGCACCGTGCCGTCCGTGTTGCTCGCCTCCGTCGAGATCGGACTGACCGCAGTCGCGTTGCTGCTCGTCGACGTCCGGCTAGCGCTCGTGGCGATCGTCGCCGGCGTCCCGTCGACCGCCGCCGGTGTGTGGTGGTACGCCCGGCACGCTCCCGGCCGGTATCGCATCGAACGTGAGGCCGTGGCCGAACTGTCCGACACCCTCGTCGAGGGCTACGCCGGTCGGCGCACCCTCACGGCATTCTGGGCCGGGCCTCGGTGGCGGCGACGAGCCATCGCGGCCGGAGACGCCGGCGTTCGGGCACAGATGTCCACCGCGGCAGCGCGCAACGTACTGCGGCCATCGGTGCGCGTGTCGCTCGCCTGCTCGCTCGCCGCCGTGATTGTCGTGGGTGCTGCGCTGGTCGACGACGGGGCGGTCACGATCGGCGCCGTCAGCGCTGTGGCGCTCTACGTGATCGCAACGTTCGAGCCGATCGGTGTGGTGCTCGAAGAACTTGA
>JBCBDK010000738.1:0-1945 GCA_038529675.1 Actinomycetota bacterium | reverse complement strand
CGGCGACACCGAGCTTGTCGTAGACGTGAAGGAGGTGCGTCTTCACCGTGGCCTGGCTGATGTGCAGCGTCGCGGCGATCTCGGCGTTCGTGTTCCCGGAAGCAACACAGCGCAACACTTCGAGCTCGCGCTGCGACAGCGCGCCGGCTGCCGGGTCCCGCACGCGTTCGACGAGTCGCTTCGCAACGGGTGCGGCGAGCACGGCGTCGCCTGCGGCCGCCCGCCGGATCGCATCGAGCAGTTCCTCGGGTGGAGCGTCTTTGAGGAGATAGCCAGCAGCCCCCGCCTCGATCGCCCGCACGATCGCTTCGTCGGTGTCGTAGGTGGTGAGCACGACAATCGTCGCATCGGGCCAAGCGTCTCGGATCCGAGCGATTGCGCCGACACCATCGAGCACCGGCATCCGGAGATCCATCAGCATCACGTCAGGTCGCAGGTCGAGTGCCAGCTGGGAAGCGGCCTCGCCGTCACCTGCCTCGCCGACGACGGTGATGGCCGGGTCGGAGCCGAGCAGCGAGATGATCCCACCGCGCATCACCGGGTGGTCGTCGACGACGAGCACCGAGATCGTCATGTCACACCGATGGGGATCTGGACCGACACGGCGGTGCCGGACCCGCGGGTGGACTCGACGTCGATGGTTCCGCCGAGCGATCGGACGCGGCGGCCCAGACCGGCGAGCCCCTGCCCGCCGGTGAGGTCGCCGCGGTCGGCGACACAGCCCGGTTCGAACCCAGTTCCGTCGTCGACGACGTCGAGGACCGCTCGGTCGTCGAGGTAGCCGAGCGTGACGTGAACCTGGGAGGCGCCAGCGTGCGCCGTAACGTTTCGCATCGTCTCCTGGAGTGCTCGCAGGAGCGCTTCTTCCGCGGCGCCACCGAGCGAGCGGGGCGTCCCGAAGACCTCGAAGTGCGCCTCCACGTCAGCACCGTCGGCAGCGTCGACATGTCGTGCCATTGCGTGCGGCAGCGACACGGCGTCGAGTTCGGCGGGACCCATCGCTGCGACGAGTCGTCGCGCCGCCTGCAGGTTGTCGGCTGCGACGGTCTCGATCGTCGGGAGCGTTGCGACTTCGTCTCCGGTCCGGATCGCCGATCGGGCGAGCATCACGATCGAGGTGAACCCCTGGGCGAGCGTGTCGTGGATCTCACCGGCGACGCGAGCCCGTTCCTCCAGGACCCCGTTCTCGCGTTCACTCGCCGCAAGATCGGCCTGCGTCGCACGGAGTTCAGCGATGACATCGGCGAGTTCGTTGTTCTCGTTCTGCGCTCGAATGAAGGTCCACTGCCCGAAGAGGCCGAACGCCAACGCACACGGCGGAACGATGAGGAGCCAACCCTGCGTGTCGTGGATCCACCATGCCAGCATCCAGATTCCGGTCAGGGCGACGGCGATCGGGATACCGACCGCCGTTCGCAATGCGAACGTGAGGCCGTAGAGCGCGAAGGTCAAGGCCACCCATCGCTCGTCGTCGAGCATCAGCACCGTCCAACCGGCGACCGATGCCAACGTCGCCACCAACAGTGGAGAGGCCGGCCCGTTGATCGGCATTCGTGTGAACGCGACGGCGATCGTCGGCAACAGCACGAACGGCAGCAACGTGACCGTGGTGGAGCGTGCGTCCGCGAACGACGGGTCGAACGTGAGTGCGAAGCCGACGGCGAGGCTGACGAACGCAATCACCAGGCAGACGCGCGGAAGACGGCCAACGGCGGTCGTTGCCTCGGCGCTTCCGACGGCCTGCGCTGTTCGTGGCACTTCGCTCCTCCCGGTTTGACGGTAGCTCGTTGCGGGCAGGCCGCGTCAGGCTGCGACCAGCTCCGCAGGATCGGTCGTTTCGCCGGCCGGTTCGGCGGCGACCCGCTTGCGTCGTTCCTGTCGAACGATCGACATCGATCGAGCGAACGTCACGAGCGCCAGCACGAAGGTCACCGGCGTGGTGTCG
>JBCBDK010000737.1:0-1946 GCA_038529675.1 Actinomycetota bacterium | reverse complement strand
CCATCAACGACCCGTTCTGGGGCTACGCGTCTCGTCGCGACGAACTCGTCGCACTGCTGCCGTGGCCGACCGTGACCGCCGCATCGCAACCCGACCCGACAACGTTCGGTGGACTCCCGGTCAACATGCCTGCCGTCTTCCAGATGAACGCCGCACCGTGGGGTGGGTTCTTGTCGCCGACTGGTTCCTATCGAGGCTGGACGACGCAGATCGTCGCGAACGCCACGTCCGTGCAGTTCGTCCTCGTCTTCGATCCCGACTCCGCAGGTGCCGAGACAATCACCGTCCCGTGCGTCGGCGCAGGTGCGGATCTTCCCGACTCGGGATGGATACCTGCACGGGCAGCGTCGGTCCCTGACTTCGCCGAGCCCGGCCAGTTCAGCGCCCCGTGTGTGTGGATCCCGCCAGAGCCCGGCCAGCTGACTGTGACCGCCGAGGTCACCTACGAGGTCGACTCGATCGTCGCCGGACCCGCTGGTCGCCGGTTCCAAGAGTCACTGGCCGGCGAGGTCCGATCGTCGCCGTCGCTCTCGCTTCGCGTCGACGACCTGAGGATCGTGAACGTGAACCCACCGCCACTCGACGAAGCCCTCGCAGGGAGCAACTCATGAGTGCCACGACCACCGACATCAAGCTCGACGCCGGCACCCGCCGCCAACAGGCCAAGGCGCCGGGCCCGGCCCGTCAAGTCAGATTGCCGTGGCTCGCCGCTGCGGCCGGTGTAGCGCTACTCACCGCTGTGTTGATGCTGTGGGGGTTCGGTCGAGCCAGCGATCGCCGCGAGGTGATCATGATGACCGGACCTGTTGCCCAGGGAGAGGAGATCACGGCAGCTGATCTCGGCTCCACACTCATCGCCGTCGAGTCGTCCGCGACCCAGCTCTTCAGCGTCGAGCAATCCGACGGCATCATCGGACGAGTCGCTGCGTCCGATCTCGACACCGGCGACCTCATCGGCCCGTCGTCGATTCAGACCGCCACCGCTGTTCCGGAGGGGTGGGTCGAGATCGGATCCTTCATCCGGTCCTCGCGGTTCCCGGCGTCGATGGCTCCGGGCGACGAGATGCGTGCCATCGCACTCACCCCCGATCAAGCCGCCCAAGGCGACATCGACGAGACCTCAGATCGAGAAGGCGTGACCGTCGAGGTCGTATCGATCGAACGCGGCAACGACGGCGCTGTTCTGGCTGTACTCGCCGTGCCTGATGAGTCTTCTGCGCAGGTCGCTCGCTGGTCATCGAGCGACAACCTTGTTCTCGTCAGGGTCGACCAGTGAACACTCCACCGGCATCATCGATCATCGCCGTCGGCTCGATCAAAGGCACCGGCGGAGCAACATCGACGGCGCTCGGACTCGCCTCCGCAGCCGGCGAACTCACCAACAGCGCCGTCCTCATGGAAGCGGACCCGTCGGGAGGATCACTGCTCGGCTGGTCCGAGCACCTCAACGCCGCCCGACCGTCGCTCTACGACGCAGCCTCCCAGCAAGACCTGCAAGTGGTGATGCAACGACTGGGTCAGATAAGCGTCGTGCCCGCCCAAGGCGATCCGTGGAAAATCACTGTCGCGCTCGAAGGCGTCCGGAGATGGCGTCCGTTGCTGCAGACGGCCGGTGACGTGATGGTGGTCGATGTCGGCCGGTTGTATCCGTCAAGCCCCACCTTGCGCATCGCAGGCGAAGCCGACGTGCTCGTTCTGGTGTGCCCTCCCGAGGCATCACCGCTCGCAGCGACGATCGAATGGATGGTGCGAGGTGGCCAACGCTCGTCGACCGACACATCGCTCGACCCGGCCCGGTTGCGGCTCGTGACGGTCGACGCAACGACGAGCAAGCGTTCGCGTATCGACCCGAAGTCGCTGCTGCGCGAGGACCTCGGGGTCGCCTACGCCGGGCACGTCCCGTTCGACGACGCCGCCTTGTCGCTGCTGTGTCGCGGCACCGGTCT
>JBCBDK010000736.1:0-1957 GCA_038529675.1 Actinomycetota bacterium | reverse complement strand
GGCGTGGCGATCGTCGACTCAGCCGGTGACCTGCCGTCAGCACCGACCGAGCCCGGCAGCGAGTCGCCGAAGGACTGGCCGGGCCTCGACGGGTTGTCGGCCAGATGAGTGCCACCGAACTGGTCGACATCTCGATCCCGTTGACCGAGATCTGGACCCACCACGTGTTGGGCGCCGACGAGCGTGCCAACGCAGAGGCAGAGATCACCTCCCTCCTCGCCGGCGACGTCGACGACCCCGAGACGGTCGCAGCAGCGACGATGGAGGAGTTCGTCGAGCGGATCGGAGGTGGAAGCATCCCCATGCTCGTCGCCTCGTTCCGGGAAGAGATGGACGACGGGAGCATCTTCGCCGCCTCGCTCGTCGTCACGAAGAACGAGCTGAGCGGTTCGCTCGAGCCGTGGAGCGAGGCCTACGGCGACGACGCCGTCGGGGTCGACGTGGCCGGAGCGCCCGCTCTCCGGATCGACGAGCGGAGTCGCGTCGCCGCAGGCGCCCTCTTCGACGAGCCCGTCGAGATTCTCACGTGGAGGTTCGTCGTGCCGTTCGATGCCCGGTCGGTGCTCATGTTCGCCTTCAGCTCACCCAACCACGACCTGGCCGACATCCTGCTCGAGCACGTCGAGGAGATCATGAGCGGCGTCGAGATCGCCGGATCAGAGTCGTCGACGTCCGGTGGCGACTGATCGAGTCCGGTGCTCCGTCACCGGTCCAGGTCCAGCGTCACCAGGACGGCGCGAACCGCGCGGCCACCGCGGCGAGCCGATACGCGCGTTCGGCGCCGGCGCTGACACGGTCGGCCCGCTCGAACTCGCCGCCCGCGCGCAGCTCGTTGGTCGACACCCGCAGTGCCGCACCCATCGCCGCCTCGCTCCGCATCGCAACTGCCAGCCCCACCTTCAGGACGGTCGGTCGCCCGAGGAAACGTGCCGACAGCCGACCGACCTTGTGGTACTCGCCGAGCTCCTCGGCGAGTCGGGCGGGATAGCGCTGCAAGGTCGTCGAGTTCCCGACGGTCAGCGCCTCGTCCAACACCTCGGCACAGATGCGGCCGGTACGCAACGCTGCGCCGGTCCCGTGGCCGTTGAACGGGTTCGCCATCCCGGCCGCGTCGCCGGCGACGAGGAACGTGGGCCCCATCTTCGGTGCGACCGAGCCACCGAGCGGCGTGCGGACACGGGCCGGGTCGGTGAGCCGTGCCGCGGGATCGAGCCGCCACCGGTCCGCGATCGACGCCACGAACGCGTCGAACAGCTTGACGACGTTCACGCCGAGCACGTCGCGATAGCTCGAGAGCAAGTTCACGCCGACGCTGACCCGGCCGTCGCCGAGCGGGTGGATCCAACCGTGGCCGGTCACCGGTGCGCCGGACGGATCGTGAGGTGCGAGCACCGTGTCGGCCCACGTGTCGGCATGACGCTCGGACTCGAAGTATGCGGCGGTCGTCACGGCGTAGGGCCAGCGGCGGTCACGGTGCGTGCCGAGCGCTCGACCGAACCGGCTGCGTGCGCCGTCGGCGATCACGAGGAAGCGGCATCGGATCTCGTCGTCGGTGTCGGGGATGGCAGCAGATCGGGGGTCGGTGCCGTCGCCACCGCTCGGTCGCCGGAGATCGACTCGCCGTGTCGCCGCACCACGCACGAAACCGCGTTCGACGATCGGCGTCACCGCTTCGGTCCCGAGTCGCACGTCCACACCGGCCTCGGCGGCGGCCTCGCGCATCGTTCGGTCGAGCGCGGATCTCGGCCAGACGACCGCAGGCGTGCCGTCGCGACTCGGCCACGTCAACGGGACCGAACGATGGTCGTACCACGTTCGAACACCGGCGAGTTCGTGCGGGCCGCGTAGGTCGTCGGCGAGGCGGTCGAGGACCGCGAGGTCGCGCAGTTCGGCCACCGCAGCGGGAACGTGGAGGTCGCCGCGGGCCCGGCTCCACGAGCCGACCCGCCGCTCGAGC
>JBCBDK010000735.1:0-1966 GCA_038529675.1 Actinomycetota bacterium | reverse complement strand
CTCCGAGGTCGTCGCCGTCGAGATCGTCCGGACGATGTGCGGTTCGATCGGGCTCGTCGCGGCGGTCCCGATCTCGACCGGCCTCGCCGCACTCGTCACCGGGCCGACAACGGGCATCGGTGACCCGCCAACGCCCGAAGTGTCATGGGACGACTTCGGTCCCGACCGGGAGTTCTGGAGCGACGACTGACGTCTCGCTGACCGCGGCACCGATCAGCGGCCGAACCCGGCGACGTCAGAGCGACGCGGTCAGAACGGGGTCGGGGCGCGGTCTTCCCAGCCGATGAGCTGCAACCGGACGATGATCCGGTACTCGAGGCTGGTCGGCGCCCACGGGTTCGGCCATCGCGACTTGCGCGAGTCGTTGCCGACGGTGCAGGCAATGAGTGACAGGATCTCGCCGGGCTGGCGGAAGGTGGCGGCGAGCACGTCCTCGTCGCGCTTGCCGGTCCACTCACGATCGAGGTAGCGGTAGTGATACCGGCGCTGGTCGGCGGTGTCGATGAACACGGTGTCGCCCGGGCCGAGCCAGTCGATGTTGCGATACGGACCGCTCGCATCGGTGCGGTGCGCGAACGTGCCGATCGGCGACTGGTTGTTGCCGACCTGACCGGTGCCGGTCCAGTGCCACGCCCGGCCCGTGTTGACCACGGCCGACGAGAACTGCCCTGACGTCACCTCGATGACGCGACCGACACGAGGAATGTGGAGGTTGTAGGGCGGCGCGATCGCCGGCGGTGGCGGGTCGGGCTGCGGTTGTTCGGTCGTCGGGACGCCGACGCCCTTGTAGTACCCGACAAGGTCGCAGACGACCGATGCGCCGTGCGACGAGAACACCGACAGCCCCGAGGTGCTCACGGTCGACACCGCATGGTTCGCCGCGACCTGACCGGCGAAGAACGAGTTGACGTTCGACACCTCCTGCCGCCTCGTCAGCGCCGGGTGCAGCGTGAGGAACCCGGGCGCCATCGCCTCGACGATCGTCAGATTCACGGCCACCGCACCGGCCTGTGAGCGGATCGAGCTCGGCAGCCGGAACTGACGCGTCCAGTTCTTCCACAGTCGCTTCCCGCCACCGATACCGCGCATCGCCGAGTTGGCCGAACGCGTGTCGAGCAATCGCTGCGGCGTGACCGCGACGAACTGCCCGGTGGTCGTGCGGTTCTTCGAGTTCTCACCGGTGATGAACCCGGTCACGTCGACGAAGATCTGCGCACTGCGCAACACGAACAGGTGGAATCCCTTGCGACCGGTCCGCGGGTCGGTGCCGATCCGGATGAACGAGTTCGCCGCCCGCACCGCACCGCCGAGGTAGTTCAACGACGACGTCTCCGGCAGTTCCTCGCCGTAGGGATACGCCGACACGAAACCCGCCTGCGCCGACCATGCCGCAGTCAGGTTCGCGACCACCGCCTTGGCATCGGGCTCGATGAGGCCCCGATCGATCAATCCCTGGACATCGACGTTCACGACCTGGCCATCGCCCGGGATGCCGTTGGTCGAGGGGCTGTAGATCCGCATCGCCGCCGGACCATTGCCGCCGAGACCGCCGAGTGGCTCGAACCGACCCTCGCGGGTGTGGCCCCCCGCCGGGCGATACACCCCGACGAGATCGACCACGACGTGGCCGGCCTTCAACCTGAAGAACTCGACCGCACCGTCGGTGCCGAGCTTGACCGTGACCAGGTTGTTCGCGACGTCGCCGGCACCCTGCAGGTTGAGGTTCGACGTGTTCGGCAGTGCGGTCCGGCTCGGGTACGCAGCGACGAAGCTGCCGCCCGGATCGAGGTTGATGCCGACCACGCTGAACACCGCGGCGGTCGCATCGCTCGGGATCGTGATTCCGTTGACCGTACGGCCGGCCACGGCCACACGAATCGTGCTGAGGTTCACCGACGAGTAGCCGAACGAGCCGTACTCCGGACGGGTGTCGACGAGGCGGAGCGACGGCGCGACGGGCTCGAAG
>JBCBDK010000734.1:0-1969 GCA_038529675.1 Actinomycetota bacterium | reverse complement strand
CGCGGCGCGTTCGATGTCCTCGTGATGCAGACCGGGTACAACGACCAGCTCGGCCGCTACGAAGCCGACGCCCGCCAGATCCTCGCCGCGGCGCGTGCGGCCGGAATTCGCCGCATCGTGTGGATCGCTCATGCTCGCGAGTTCCGAACCGAACGTGGTGGGCGGGCCGGTCCGCAGGTCTACTTCGAGCACAACCAGGTGCTCCGCCGCATCGCGGCGGACGAGGTCGACGTGACCCTCATCGAGTGGAATCGGCTCGTTCGGCAACGGCCGGCGTGGACCGACCCCGACGGCATCCACCTACGCCGACCCGGCGGGTTCGCGCTTGCCGACGTCATCTCCCGCTCCGTCGCCCACGCGACCGCCCGACCGTGTCCGCTCCCCGAGGCGCCTGGTGCTGCGCCGCTCGCGCCGTGCCCGGACCCGTCGACCCGAACACCGGTCGCGATCGACCAGCTCTACGACCTCTCACGATCGATCGTCCCGTGTTCGATCGAGGGCACACGCAACGAGACGGTCTGTCGCTGGGACCACGGCTGACGCCGAATCCATCGCTCGAGGTACCGCCCGCTCAGCCTGTGCTGCAACGCGCCGCTCGGCGGAGGCACACATCGACCTCGCGTTCGAGGCGGTCCTGGTTCCAGGTGTTCCAGAAGTCGGCGTGCACGGTGCCGAGCCCGCCGCTGCTCAGGCTCAGCCCGTCGGGCGAGACGGCCGGGAAGTCGATCGCCATCGTGAGCTGGGGGATCGGCACCGGGTGACTCTCAGGGCAGCCGTCGGTCGCCTCATTGGCGAAGCGGACGTGCGCGCCCGACCCGAACGAGCCCTCTCGGAGCCCGTCCCAGCAGTCGGGGAACGTCACCCACAGCCGAAGCAGATCATCGTCGGCGCACTGCGGAGGGCTCTCGACACCGGCACCCTCATCGATGTCGACCCATCCGGTCCCGCAGCTCCAGCGGATCGTGCCCGCCTCGGGTCCGGCGGGTGGCGTCGGCCCCGCAACCGCGGTGAACCCGGGTGGGAACGCGACCACGTCAGCCGGGTCGACGCCGGCACCGACGCGGTAGTACGAGGTCAGACCGACCGCATCGACTCGACGACCCGTGTCGTCGAGCAGCGTCGGCGACCAGTACGACGCTGTGTCGAGCGGGTCGTCACACGAGGTGTCCGCGCCCGCCACTCGGCCGTACCCGGGGTTGGAGTCGACCGCCCGGTTGCCGAAGAACTGATGCTGATGGCTCGCGCCCGGCTGCCACGGCATCACGATCGGGTCGTCGAACGAGACGTGGCTCAGCTCGCACCGGACGACGAACTGCGTCTGCTCAGCTCCGTCCGTCGAAGCGTCGGCGCCGTCGGAGTTCGAGCCGCCGCACGACGTGACGGCGATCAACGATGCGATGAGCGACGCGGCGCGTCGAGTGATCATCACCGTCTCAGTCTGGCGGGCGGCGTGTCCGTTCAGAACCCTGCGTGGAGGTCGTAGCCGCGTTCGGTCCAATAGTCGGTCGGGCGATCGTTGGTGAACCCGATCGATCCGATGCGCTTGAGCTGCTTGATGCCGTACTTGAGCGGCGTCACGATCCGGATCGGCGAGCCGTGCCCGGCGGTGAGTTCCTCACCGTTGAGCCGCCACGCGAGCAGCGTCTGGGGGTGCAGCATCGTGTAGTTCTCGATCGCCGAGGTGTAGACGCGCTCGACACGACCCTGGTCGGTCGTCGTCGGCGTCCGCAGCACCATCCACTCGGCGTCGGCCTGGTCGGGTGCATACGCACGCAGGACGTCGGCGAAGCGTACGCCGGTCCAGTGCACGATGTTGCTCCAGCCCTCGATGCACTTGTGCTCCCACACCATGTCGTGGACTTCGAAGTCGGACCTGATCGCCGACAGCGGGATCGCACCGAGATCGGCGCCGTCGGTGCCGGTGAGCGAGATCTCCCACCCGGCGGCCTCCGAGTCGGCGACTTCGATC
>JBCBDK010000733.1:0-1973 GCA_038529675.1 Actinomycetota bacterium | reverse complement strand
GCTCCGAGCGCTGATCGGGGCGCTGCTCGCCACGGTCGCCGCCTGGTCGACCTCCGAGTACGTGGCAGAACGATGGTGGGCGACCACCGGCACGACGCGGCGTACCTCGAAAGAACAGTGGCGCTCGGCCGTGACCACGGCCTTCGTGCTGGCGATCGCGGTCCTCGTGGTCGCCGAACTGCGGCGGTCACCGCCGCTCGCGTTCGGTGGCCTCATGCTGCTCACCGTCGGCGCCGGCCCGTTGATCGCCGCGATCCGCGGCGCCGGTCGACGCCCGATCGACCGGCCCGACCTCTGGGTCGGCGTCGGCCTGATCGTCGGCAGCGTCGGCGTCCTCCTCCTGCTCGCTGATCTCTCCCGCCTCGCCGGTGGCGCCGTCGTCGCGATCGGCCTGCTCACGTACGGCCGCGGGCTCGGTCACCTCTGCCGACGCGACCCCGAGGCTCGGACGATCGAGCTCGTGCAACTCTTCCCCGGGCGTTGCGGGCACGAGCCGGTCGTCGCTTCGGCGCTCGCCGTCGTCACGCTCACTGCGGGCGTCATCGCCGACTCGACGGCCGTCAACGCCCTCGCCCTCTGGGTGATCGTGTTGTCCTTGATGGCCGTCGGCGCCGAACCCAGCCGACATCGCCTCGGCGAGGTCGCCGAGATCGCTGCGCTCGCCGTCGGGATCCTCCTGATCGGATTGGCCGGATGGTTCACCTGGACCACCGGTGTCGCCGGTGACTCCCGCCCGTTCCTCGTCTTTCTCATCGCGACGGTCGCCCTGGCCGGCGCCACGTTGGTCTGGCGGATCGAGGTGATCTTCATCGGCGTCGTCGCCGGGTTCATGTTCGTGTGGGGCCTCGCGTCGTTCACCGTGGACGACCGCGACTCGGTCAGTGGGCCGACCGACGAGCGACCGGGAGCGGCCACGATCGTCGCGTTCGGCGATTCCTACATCTCCGGCGAGGGGGCGCGGTCGTTCTTCGACGGAACCGACCAGAAGGGCGACCGGCGAAACGAGTGCCGGCGCGCCCCAACTGCATACCCCGCCCTGCTTGCGGCAGCACAGGGCCGCGCCCCCGGCGACCGGCCCGGCGACGGTGACGACGTGCTTCGCGTCGACGGCCTCGACGGGTCGAGCCTCGACTTCGTGGCGTGCTCGGGCGCGAAGGTTCGGAACATCGTCGACATCGACCCGCCCCGTGACCCTGACGATCCTGCCGAGCGGGCTCGCAACACCGAGCGCCGGGCATCGCTCCCCTGCGACCCACCCGACGACCGGCTCGGAGCGCAGTACCCATGCGGACCCGACGACGTGTACGGCAACCGGCTGCAACTCGATCACGTGGCGGCCGACCGGTCCGCAACCGAACTCGTCCTCGTCAGCATCGGCGGGAACGACGCGCGGTTCGGCGAGGTCGTCACCGGCTGCCTTCTTCCCGGCTCGTGTGCCGATCGCCGCGAGATCTGGCTCGACCGCGTCGGTGCGCTCGCGCTCGACCTCCAGGTCGGCTACGAACGCATCCGCGAGGCGTTCAACCCCGACGCCACCAACGACGTTCCGATCGTGGTGATGCCGTACCCGATGGTCCTCACCGAGTCGTCGTGCGCCGGGTCGCCGCTCGACTCGAGCGAGCACGAGTTCATCTCCGAGTTCACCACCGTCCTCAACCAACAGATCGAGGCAGCGGCGCGTCGGGCCGGTGTCCACTTCTTTGCGGAGGGAATCTTCGCCTTCGCTGGGCACCGCATCTGCGAGTCGTCGTCACCGGCCGTGAACCTGGTTGCGCTCCAACCCACGAGTGGTGACGTCCTCGAGCGGATGGACCCGGGCTCGTGGCCGCACAACAGCATGCACCCGAACGAGTCAGGGCACCGGCTGATCGCCGAACGCTTGGCGACCTGGCTGAACGACGAGGCGATCGTCGATGCCGAGCGGGCGAATCCCGACGCTGCACCCGATGCGCAGACCGACGTCCTCGACCTTC
>JBCBDK010000732.1:0-1974 GCA_038529675.1 Actinomycetota bacterium | reverse complement strand
CTGCGCGCCGACGGCCGGGCGGGTGGCCTCGAAGGTCTGCATCGCAGCCTGCGCGTTGCCCTTCTCCCCACGGCGGACCTTGGCGAGACGCTCGTCGAGCTTCTCCTTGCCACCGAGCAGGCAGTGTCCCGGAACACGGACATCATCGAGCACGACCTCGGCCGTGTGCGACGCACGGATGCCGTGCTTCTTGTACTTCTGGCCCTGCGACAACCCCTTCGTGCCCGGCGGCACGACGAACGACGCATGGCCCTTCGAGCCGAGCTCGGGGTCGACGACGGCGACGACGACGTGGATGTCGGAGATCCCACCGTTCGTGATCCAGGCCTTGGTGCCGTTCAGGACCCATTCGTCCTTGGCCTCGTCGTACTTGGCCGACGTGCGGTACCCGCCGACGTCGGAGCCCGCGTCGGGCTCGGATGCGCAGAACGCACCGAGGGCGAGCTTGCCCGTGTCGGCGTTCGTGTAGCACTGCGGCACCCACTCCATCATCTGCTCGGGCGTGGCCGACGCAGCGATGCCGGCGGCGGCGAGACCCGATCCCATGATCGCCATCGCGATGCCGGCGTCGCCCCAGAAGAGCTCCTCGATGGCGACGGGCATCGACAGCCCGGTCGGGTCGTTCATCATGGCCTCGGCCATGAACTCCCACGAGTAGAGGCCGATCTCGCGAGCCTGTTCGACGATCGGGTACGGGAACTCCTCCTTCTCGTCCCACTCCTCGCCCGCCGGGCGGACGACCGACTCGGCGAAGTCGTGGACCCACTTCTGGAGGGTCAGCTGGTCTTCGTTGAGCGCCATCGAGAAATCCGTCATGGGCCCAAGTTACCGACCAGTAACCCAAGTGTCTACTCGCGGGTAACTTCTGTCCGGCTATTCGAAGCGAGCGCGCTGAGGACTTCCCTACGGTTCGCCCATGAATCCAGCACTCACATCGGCACGACTCGCAGCACTCCGAACCCGCTGGGCCGCCATCGGTGCCGCGATCGCCGTCACAGTCGGCGGCGGGGGCCTCTGGATCGCAGAGGCGGCGCCGGTCGAGGAACCGGCGCCCGCGCCTGCCCCGGCACCAGCGCCCGAGGTCGAGGTGACGTCGTTCGTGCCGCTCACGCCGTGCCGGATGCTCGACACGCGGCCCGCGCCCGACAACGTCGGTGACCGCCTCGGCCCGATCGGCCCACTCGAATCGATCACGCTCGACGGTCGAGGCTCGGTCGGTGACTGCGACCTGGCGACGTCGACCGAGGCGCTTGTCGTCAACGTCACCGCGATCGGTGCGACCGAGCCGACCAACCTCCAGCTCTACCCGACCGGCGAGTCGCCACCGGGCACGTCGAACCTCAACCCGGTGCCGGGACAGCCGCCCACCCCGAACGCCGCGACGATCGCCCTCGGTGTCGGCGGCCAGTTCGACCTGCTGAACGCCTTCGGCGAGGTCGACGTGATCGTCGATGTCATCGGCGCATTCGAGGTCGTCACCACATCGTGAGCGGAATCGCCGACGCCGACCCGGCTCAGTGGACCGGTGGCGTCGGAGACGGGGGTGCCCACGGCGTCAGGGCCGACGAGTTGGATTCCGTCCCCGAGCAGGAATCCAACGCGGGCGCATGAGCGACCTCGGCCGGCCCGGCCGATGCGCCGCTCGTGGCGAGCAGCGCATCAAGCTCCGCCACGGCATCTGGGTCGTCGGCACCGACGCGATCTGCGAGCGTCCACACATCGACCGCCCGGGCAGATCCGATCGGCTCGACCGACACCGGCGTCGTCCAGGAGACGACCCAGCGATGAGTTCCCGCCTGAACCAGCGTGAGCGCCAGGCTCGCCGCCAACGACACGTTCACGGTCGACGAGGCGTCGCCTCGGAGATGATGTTCGTTGCGCATCCGAATCCCGAGCATCGCTCGATCGGGTGCGGAGCGGCCGACGAGCGACGAGATCGCATCGACACGGTTGTCCGAGCGAGTCGTCGACATG
>JBCBDK010000731.1:0-1975 GCA_038529675.1 Actinomycetota bacterium | reverse complement strand
GAAAAAGACGGCGATGACCGGACATGCGGAATTCCGTGCGACCAGTGGCGGATACGCTCGGCGCCCGTGAGGGGTCCGAATGACGGCGATGACTGGTTCGTGATCACCGACGACGAACTGCCGATCGCGGATGCGTACCACTGGGCGGTGCAGCCGAGCTGTGGAGCCGTCGTGCTGTTCAGCGGCACCGTGCGAGATCATGCGGAGGGCCGTGACGGGGTCGAACACCTCACATACGAGGCATACGAGGAGCAGGTGGTCCCGGTGTTCGAGTCGATCACCGGCGAGCTCCGGCGACGATGGCCGGACACGGGTCGTGTCGCGCTCCACCATCGAACCGGTCGACTCGAGCTCGGCGAGTCGTCGGTGATCGCGGTCGTCTCGGCGCCGCATCGCCCCGAGGCCTTCGAGGCAGCGCGGTACGCGATCGACGCGCTGAAGGAGTCCGCGCCGATCTGGAAGCACGAGGTCTGGGCGGGCGGCGCAGACTGGGGGACCGACGCACACGATCTGGTCGACCCGTCGACCGTGCCGAGCGCGCCGCCGGTGTCATCCGGCGATGCTGCGCCCGAGGGTGCTGCATCGTGATCGTCGTCATCATCGTGCTGGTCGTGGCCGCGATCGTCGCCATCGTCGTCGGCGCTCGAGTGCGTCGCCGATCGGACCCCGTCGACTCGTTCCGACGGCAGATCGACGCCCTCGGCCCGGAGGCTCGACGCCCGGTCGTCGATCAGGTCCGCCGCGTCGACGAGGATCCCGACCAGACTGGTCCGGATGCCTCGTAGCAGCACGCGCCCCACCGTCGATCAGCATCATCCGCAGCGCGATCACCCGCGCCGGTGGCGAGTCGAGAACGGCCGGAGCGACCGCCCGCGTTTGGTGTGGGTCGAGAACGGCCTGCGTGGCCGGGGAACGCACGATCGTCACGTCGAGAACGGCCTGCGTGGCCGAGGAACGCAGAGCTAGATGGCCCGCGACCTCGCGATCGATCTCGGGACGGCGAACACGCTCGTCTACATGAAGGGGCGCGGCATCGTCCTCAACGAGCCGTCGGTCATCGCACTCAACCGCCAGACCGGTGAGGTCTTGGCGACCGGTCGCGAGGCGTGGCAGATGATCGGGCGAACCCCGGGGTACATCGTCGCCGTCCGACCGCTGCGAGGCGGTGCCATCACGGACTTCGAGATCACCGAGCGGATGATCCGCCTCCTGCTCCAGCGGGTCGGTGTGAGCCGGTTCACGCGGCCGAAGGTCGTCATCTGCGTGCCGTCGGCGATCACCGAGGTCGAACGCCGAGCGGTCACCGACGCGGCGCGTCGGGCCGGTGCTGCCGACGCCAACCTGATCGAGCAGCCGATGGCTGCCGCGATCGGCGCCGATCTGCCGATCGACGAGCCGGTCGGCAACATGGTGATCGACATCGGCGGTGGCACATCGGAGACCGCGGTCATCTCGTTGGGCGGCATCGTGTCGCTCGAAGCGGTACGGGTCGGTTCGTTCGACATCGATGCGGCGATCCAGAACCACGTGCGTCGCGAGCACGGCATCGCCATCGGTGAGCGGACGGCGGAGGAGATCAAGGTGGCGATCGGCTCGGCGGATCCGACCCACGACGAGAACCAGGCCGAAGTGCGCGGCCGCGACCTGATGACCGGGCTCCCGAAGACGGTGCTGCTGACGCCGGAAGAGATCCGAATGGCGATCGAGGACGTCGTCGCGTCCATCGTCGCGTCGGTGGTGAGGTGCCTGTCGAAGGCGCCGCCCGAGTTGTCACAGGACTTCCTCGTACGCGGCATGTATCTCGTCGGTGGTGGGGGCCTCCTGCGCGGGCTCGCGGAGCGGATCGAACGCGAGACCGAGGTGCCGGTCCGGATGTCGAACGTGCCGCTCGAAGCGGTCGTGCTCGGAGCCGGGCACGTCATCGAGCACTACGACGCCCTGAAGAGCATGTTCATGGGAAACCGCAAGTAGCGAC
>JBCBDK010000730.1:0-1982 GCA_038529675.1 Actinomycetota bacterium | reverse complement strand
CCGCCGCAAGGGCGCCGCCTGCGTCTACCTGGAGAGTTGGCACGCCGACGTCGAGGACTTCCTCGAGCTGCGCGACAACACCGGCGACCACGCCCGGCGCACGCACAACCTCAACATCGCCAACTGGGTTCCCGACCTGTTCATGGAGCGCGTCGAGCAGGACTGGCAGTGGAGTCTCTTCGACCCGAAGAAGGTCCCCCACCTCACCGACCTCTACGGCGACGACTTCCGTCGCGAGTACCTGAAGGCGGAGGAGGCAGGCCTGTTCGAGAAGCAGGTGCCGGCCCGGCAGCTCTACAGCCGGATGATGCGGACGCTCGCCCAGACCGGCAACGGCTGGATGACGTTCAAGGACCCGTCCAACGAGAAGTGCAACCAGACCGGGGGGACCAACGACGACGGCACGCCTCGCGTCGTCCACCTGTCGAACCTGTGCACCGAGATCCTCGAGGTCACCGACCAGGCCAACACGGCGGTCTGCAACCTCGGTTCGCTGAACCTCGGCGCATACGTCGACGTCGACGGCGCCAACGCGGGCCAGTTCGACTTCGCCCGTCTCGGTCGGGTCGTCCGCCAGGTCGTGCCGTTCCTCGACCGCGTGATCGACATCAACTACTACCCGACGCCCGAAGCGGAGCACTCGAATCACACGTGGCGCCCGGTCGGCCTCGGTCTCATGGGTCTGCAAGACGTCTTCTTCAAGAAGGCGCTCTCCTTCGACTCGCCCGAGGCGCAGGCGCTCAGCCGGCAGATCAGCGCCCACATCTACTTCCATGCGCTGTGGGCCTCGACCGAACTCGCCGAACAGAACGGTCCCCACGAGGCCTTCGACAGCACCAGGGCTGCATCAGGCAAGCTCCAGTTCGACCTGTGGGGCGAGGAGCCGCCCGCCGAACTCGACTGGGATGCGCTGCGGGCCCGGATCGCCACCCACGGTCTGCGCAACTCGCTGCTGATCGCCATCGCACCCACGGCGACCATCGCCTCGATCGCCGGCTGTTACGAGTGCATCGAGCCGCAGGTGTCCAACCTGTTCAAGCGCGAGACCTTGTCGGGCGAGTTCATGCAGATCAACCGCTATCTGGTGCGTGAGCTCCAGGTACGCGGCCTGTGGGACGACCAGATGATCAACGAGATCAAGAAGGCCGAAGGGTCGATCCAGGACATCGAGCGGATCCCCGCCGAGCTGCGCGAGGTCTACCGCACGGCGTGGGAGATCCCGCAGCGAAACCTGATCGACATGGCCGCGGCACGCGGTGCGTACATCGACCAGAGCCAGTCGTTGAACCTCTTCATGGAGACACCGACGATCGGCAAGCTCAGCTCGATGTACCTGCACGCGTGGAAGCAGGGCTTGAAGACCACGTACTACCTGCGGAGCCGGCCGGCGACGAGGATCAACAAGGCGACCACCGCCGGCCAAGGTGGCGCTGATGGCGGGCCGACCGGCGGCGGCGAGTCCGCACCGAAGCGGGAGTTCACCGACGAGGAGGCCATCGCCTGTTCGCTCGAGAACCCCGAGGCCTGCGAGGCCTGCGACTGACCCGGCGTCCGGGCTGCGACCGACATCTCCGAACCCTCCGAACACGACGACGGAACCACACTGACATGGCACTCATCGATCCCCTCACCACCGAACCCTTCGCCGCACCGCCCGCTGGCGAGCCGCTCACGCAGGCTCCGGGTCGGCCCGGCGTTGCCGACCCGTCCGAGATGGCGGCGCCGGTGGGCTCGGCCCGCCCGAATCACATCCTCGACCCTGGCTTCGACTTGACGCTCCGGCCGATGCGGTACCCGGTGTTCTTCGACATGTACAAGGACGCCATCAAGAACACGTGGACCGTCGACGAGATCGACTTCTCCGACGACCTCGTCGATCTCGACCGCAAGCTGATGCCGGCCGAGAAGCACCTCGTGTCGCGGCTCGTGGCGTTCTTCGCCACCGGTGACTCGATCGTCGCGAACAACCTGGTGCTCAACCT
>JBCBDK010000729.1:0-1983 GCA_038529675.1 Actinomycetota bacterium | reverse complement strand
CTGTAGAAGACGAGCTGACCGTCGTCGGAGATTCCGACGTCACGTCCGTAGTCGGTGATCGTGGACTCGACCCAGTCGAACGACCCCGTCAAGAGGTTGATGCGATACAGGCCTTCCTCGGAGATCTCCGCCATTGCATAGCGACCGTTCCCCGACAGGGTGTGGAGCCGCCCGTCATACGACTGCAGGCTCGTCCGATCGGCGCCGGCGAGGAAGGAGAACGCCGTTTGTCTGACAGCGAGAGCCGAGGCATCGTCACTGACGTACACCTCGCTCCCGACGTTGGGGACTGCGAGACACTCGGGACTCTGCGAGACCCAATCGGGGACCCAGTCCAAGAAGCAGAGCTGGGTCGATGACCCGAACCCCACCCGGATCACATACGTGTTTCCGTCACCCGACAGCGCGACCACCGAGTCCGGGGGCAACAGCCGGCGGTCGTCGCCGAGCGCGTCGTAGCTGAACTGCAGTGCCTGCTCGTTGAACCCGTTGAACGAGAGGTACGTGCTGCGCGACCCATCATCGGAGAAGCGCTCACTGAAATCGCCCGCCTCTGCGATCGGCTCGAATCCGATCGATCGCAGACGCTCCGGACATGACAGCAGCGGCCCCTCGTACACGAGAGTGAGTGGCTCGGGCACGCCGAGACGCACGCTGTCGCAGCCATACTCTCCTGCTGGGTCGAAGAGGGTCAGGTCTGCGGCCCACCCGGGATCGGGGTCCTGACGTGCGACGGTTCGCGTCGATGCGCCCAGGTCGGTCGCCACCTGAACGGCGGACGGCACGCCCGTCAAGACCGCTGGATCGGTGAGGAACTCCTGGTCCGGATAGTCGACGATCCCCCGGAAGTCCTCGTACCCGTTGCCCGACACGAGATAGTCCTCGAGACACTCCAACGGGGCCTCGACCACATACGACGATCCCGGGACCTCGGAACCGAACACATCGCACGGCTCCGTCCTGCCGATCGTCGTCCCGACGCCGTACAGCACTCCGCGTGGGTCGAACGCGAGCTCCCAGAGATCATCACCCAGATTCACCGACCGACGCTCGAACGACACGGTCAACGGAGCGGACTGCGCCACCACCACCGGCCCCGGCACCCCGATCGTCGTCACCCCGACAGCAGCACCCAGCAACACCCCGCACCCGCGTCTCATGTCCGACAGTATGCACTACTTTCTGACGTGCCTTGGTCAAGACTGGCTCAGGGCCTCCCGAAGCGCCCCACCGATGTTGTCCGTTATCGTCACCACCCATAACACCAGCGCCTACATCGACGAGTGCATCGAGTCGATCCTCGCGTCGACCACCTCTGACTTCGAGGTCATCGTGGTCGACGACGGCTCCACCGATGACACACAGACGAAGCTCCAGCGATGGAGCGACCGCGACGACCGCGTCTGCGTCGACTACCGGGACCATCAGGGCCGACGAGCTGCGCTCGTGCGAGCCCACCAACTCGCCGCCGGTGAGGCCCTGTGCTGGGTCGATTCGGACGACCGTGTCCACCCCGACGCATTCGCACGATCACTCGCCACCATCGACGACGAACACCAACTCGTCTGGACGCAACGCACCCCGATCGACTCGGCCGGCAGACCACGCGGCGACGACCGTCGAAACCGCATCCCCTACAGACCCGATCAGCTGCTCGTCGACAACATGATCTTCCACCTCCGCACCTTCACGGCGGAGCTCTTCGCCACCGCTGGCGGCATCGGCGACCTCGAGTCGGCCATCGACTGGGACATGAACCTCCGCATGGTCGAACACACCACACCGAAGCACATCCCCCGCCGGCTGTACGACTACCGCATCCGGACCGGACGCATGGGCGGGACCATCTCCCAACATCTCAACGGACGAATCGCCGTCGAGCGAGCCGTCGCCCGACGGGGACTCCCCTACCGACTCGTCACCAACCGAACCGGCTGGCACATCGCCAAGCGCTGATGCGCGCCGATCCGCCCAACCACGGCG
>JBCBDK010000728.1:0-1987 GCA_038529675.1 Actinomycetota bacterium | reverse complement strand
GTCAGCACGTCGTCGGCAACGGTGATCTTCACGTCCTCGTCGAGGTCGAGACCCGGCAGCTCACTACGGAGCACCAGCGTTCCGTCGTCGGTGTACTGCTCCATCCGGAACGCGCTCTCGACGAACGGCACGCCTTCGAAGCTGTCCGGCCAGCGGCGAGCGAAGATCTCCGGCCAACGCTCGAACCAGTCGGCGAGGTGGAGCCGCCCGATCGGATCGAACACCGAGTGGCGGTCACCCGCGATCTCCTCACCGGAGTCCGGCACGGGTGGCGAAGCGACCGGGGCCTTCGCAGGCTTCTTCGCCGGGGTCTTCGTCGTCTTCTTGCTCATCGTGTCCTCCTGTCCTTCCTGTGTCCTTCGTGTCGTTTGGTCGTGACCAACGATTCGCGCCGCCGGGCGCGCGAGTACAAGAGGCGAAGGTCCGATCCGGACGACGTGACGGAGCCGGCGAGACCGACCCGACGACTCAGGCGCCGCCGAGGACGTTCTGCAGGATGAACTGGATCCGGCGGTTCAGGCGGCGGCCCTCGGTGGTCTCGTTGTCGGCAATCGGCTCGGCCTGACCAGCACCACGCGCCTCGAGACGCTCCGGGTCCACACCGCGATCGACGAACCACTGCTTGACCGACTCGGCTCGACGTTCCGAGAGCTGCTGGTTGTAGTCCGGACCCGAGCCGCGATCATCGGTGTGACCGACGATCTCGATCGTCATCTCGGGGCGAAGCGTCAGCAACGCCAGCCCCTGCGTCAACAGCGGCTCGCCGTCGGGCAGGATGCGAGCGCTGTCGGGCTCGAATCGGATCGTGTCCTCGACGGTGATGTTGCCGAGGTTCGGATCCCCCGCACGCTCGTCGACCACGTACTCGTTAATGACGTTGTCGGGTCCGAGGACCTCGGCGGCGAGGAGTTCGATCTGGTCCGACACGTCCTGCGAGGGCACGGCGCCGAGCAGGATGATCTGACCGTTGCGAACGACCGCACGAGACTCCTCGACGCCGCCACGCGCACCGTCGTCGGTGCCGTCGCCCGTTGCAGCCGACGCTCCGGAGGCGGTGTCGTCGCCGACCTCGGCACCCGAATCGGTCGCAGCCCCGGGTTCGGACTCGCCATCGGCGGTGGTCGCGTCGGTTCCGGTCGCTGCGGCGTCGTCGCTCGAGGCAGCAGCCCCGGCAACGGAATCGCCGGCGTCCTGCTCGTCGGCATCATCGGCGACCGCAGTGTCGTCAGCGGTGTCGGTCGCGACGTCGGTCGCTGCCGAGTCAGCCGCTGTGTCGCCGTCGACGTTGTCAGCAGGGGCGTCCGACTCGCCGGCCTCGGTGGCCACGGCGGCGTCGCTGGCGGTGTCCTGGGCGGCGTCGTTCTCGGCAACATCGCTCTCGGCAGCATCGTTCGAGCCTGCGTCGCCGGCGGGCAACGACGATGTCGCAACGTCCTCGTCGACCCGGTCGCGCGAGCCGAGGAACGCAACGGCGGCAACCGCGATGACCGCAGCACACGCCGCGGCGATCAGGACCTGCCGCCACGAGGAGTCATTGCGCTGCGAGGGAGCAGCTTCCGGACGGCTCGAAGGGAGGAACTCGGCGACGGGAGCGTCGGCCGGCGGCGGGAGCGGTTCGCCCGTCGGAGCGTCGGAACGCAACCACGGCGGCTTCGGTGGCGGTGGCGGCTCGGTCATCGCTCGCTCACCGCCCGGGACACGCGTTGCGCGCATCGTCCGCCATCCACGTGTTCGCCCACCGTGCCGAGGGTACTGACAACAGGATTGTCTCAGCGGTGGCGCACCGGAAGACTCCGTCAAACCTGCGGCCTGCGATCGACGCTGCGTGGGAGTGGTCGCGCGCCGAGCGCGACAGAGCCCGGCGAGGTCTCCCCCACCGGGCTCTGTCAGATCGTTGCGCCTCCACGGCGCAACAGGTCAATTGACCATCACGATCGTTGCGCCTCCACGGCGCAACAGGTCAATTGACCATCACGATCGTTGCGCC
>JBCBDK010000727.1:0-1990 GCA_038529675.1 Actinomycetota bacterium | reverse complement strand
GGGCGACAACGCCAAGATGGCGCGCATCGAACTCGTCTGATCGAGTTCGTCGCCGCTGACTCGGCGGGCGTCGCACGACGCACACACGAACGATGACGACCCCCGCTTCGCACGACGAGGTGGGGGTCGTGTCGTTTTCCCGCGCGCGGCTCACCGTGGCCTACGACGGCACCGACTTCCGCGGGTCTGCCGAGTCCGACGGGGTGCGGACCGTGCTGGGCGAGCTGCGCGCCGCGATCGAGACGGTCGTCCGACATCCGGTCGAGCTGACCGGGTCGGGCCGGACCGACGCCGGCGTGCACGGTCGCGGGCAGGTGGTCACGCTCGAGCTGCCCGACGTCACCGACCTCGACCGACTGGCGCATTCGATGAACCGGATGCTCGGCCCGGAGATCGCTGTGCGCGACGCGGCGTGGGCGGCGCCGGACTTCGACGCCCGGTTCTCGGCGACCTCACGTTCGTACCGGTATCACGTGTGGAACGATCGGGTCCACGACCCGCTCCGCGCCCGCGCGTCGTGGCACGTGCCGCAGCCCCTCGACCTCGATGCGATGAACGCGGCCGCCGCCCACCTGCTCGGCGAGCACGACTTCGCGTCGTTCTGTCGTCGACCGAAGGTGGAGGAAGGCCTCCCCGAGAAGTCACTCGTCCGGATCCTGATGCGGGCGGAGTGGTCACGGGTCGACCGCTCGCCGCTGCTGCGGTTCGAGATCGAGGCGTCGAGCTTCTGCCACCAGATGGTGCGTTCGATCGTCGGGACGCTGGTGGACACCGGCCTCGGCCGCCGCTCACCCGATGCGATGCCCGGCGTGCTCGCCGCCCTCGACCGCAACGCCGCCGGGCACGTCGCCCCGCCCCACGGCCTCGTGTTCTGGGCAACCCGCTACGACGGCACCCGATGGGACGCCTGAGAACACCCGAGGTCAGACGACAACCGTGCTGCCGGCCCCGAGAACGTTCGGGGTCTGACCCCAACCGTTCTCGGGCTCAACCGGAGCTCAGTTGATGGCGGTGTCCTTGCCGTCCCAGTACGGCGCCCGCAGCACGCGTTTCAGGACCTTGCCGGGCCCTGACTTGGGCAATGGGTCGAGCTGGAACTCGACCGACTTCGGCACCTTGTAGCCGGCGATCCGGCCGCGGCAGTGCTCGGTCAGCTCGTCCGCGGTGACGGTGCCGCCGTCTCGCCGCACGACCACCGCGTGGACCAGTTCGCCCCACTTGGGGTCCGGGATCCCGAACACGGTCGCCTCGAGTACGGCCGGATGGGTGTAGAGCGCGTCTTCCACCTCGGTGCAGTAGACGTTCTCGCCGCCCGACACGATCATGTCCTTGGCTCGATCGACGAGGAACAGGTAACCCTCGTCGTCGACACGCCCGACGTCGCCGCTCCGGTACCAGCCGCTTTCGTCGAGCACCTCGGCCGTCTGCTCCGGCTTGTTCCAATAGCCGGCCATCACGTTCGGACCCTTGATCGCGACCTCACCGACCTCGCCGACGGGGAGTTGTTCGCCGGCGGCGTCGACGATCCGAATCGTGACCCCCGGCGCCGGTTGGCCGCACGACTTGCCACGCGGCCCGTCGAGCATCGTCTGCTCGTGTCGCATGATCGTCGCGAGCGGCGCCGTCTCGGTCGCCCCGTACAGGTGGATCAGCTCGCACTGGAACAACTCGTCTGCTCGTCGCAACACCTCGAGCGCGCACGGTGACGCGCCGTGCGACAGCCACCGGAGTGAGCTGACGTCGCGCGGTGCGACCGCCTGGGTCTCGTTCAGCGCAGCGAGCATCGTGGGCACCGCGATCGCGCACGTGATGCCCTCGTCGCCGATGACGTCGAGGCACACGTTCGGATCGAAGCCGGCCACGATCACGTTCGTGGCCCCGACGAGCGGGAGCGCGACCGCTTCGTACAGGCCGGCGGCGTGAAACATCGGCGCCATCGTCAGGTAGCGGTCGTCGTCGAGGAACGGCTGGCCGAGTTGGGTGTGGACAC
>JBCBDK010000726.1:0-1994 GCA_038529675.1 Actinomycetota bacterium | reverse complement strand
GCATGCGTTCCAGGGCCACGCAGGCCTATGCAGAGCTTCACTGCCATTCGAACTTCTCGTTTCTCGACGGGGCGTCGCATCCCGAGGAGCTGGCGGTCGAAGCGGCACGACTCGGGTTGGAGGCCCTGGCGATCACCGACCACGACGGGTTCTACGGGGTGGTCCGCTTCGCCGAGGCGGCGCGCAAGGTCGGCCTCCCCACGGTGTTCGGGGCCGAGATCGGGCTCACGGTCGACCGCACCGGTCGGCTGCTCGATGGCCACGACCGTCGGGTTGCCCGCTCCGAGCGCGAGACCGATCAACAGGTGCTCACCGGGCTGGTGCCCGACTCGTACGCGCCCGACCCGGCGGGAACACATCTCCTGGTGCTCGCCGATGGGCCCGACGGCTACGCCCGACTGTCGCGGGCGATCAGTGAGGGTCACCTGGCAGGGGAGAAGAGCGCGCCACGGTTCGCGTTCGCCGATGTCGTCGACCGGTGCGCCGGCCATTCCTGGGTGCTCACCGGATGCCGGAAGGGGGCGGTGCCGACGGCACTCGCCGAGCGAGGGATCGACGCGGCCGGGCGGGAACTCGACCGGTTGATCGAGGCGTTCGGTCGCGATCGGGTGGTCGTGGAACTGTGGGATCACGGTGACCCGTGCGACTCGGTCCGCAACGACGCGCTGTACGAGTTGGCGCAGCGGCGCCGGCTGACGTGCGTGGCCACCAACAACGTGCACTACGCGACCCCCGCCCAACGCAGGTTGGCCACGGCGGTGGCAGCGGTCCGGGCACGCCGGAGCCTCGCCGAGATCGACCCGTGGTTGCCCGGCGGTGCCGGCGCGCATCTGCGGTCGGGCGCCGAGCAGGCCGAGCGGTTCGACCGGTATCCGGGCGTGGTCGAGGCAGCGGCGGAGATCGGGCGAGCGGCGGCGTTCGACCTCGCGCTCGTCGCACCGAACCTCCCGCCGTTTCCGTGCCCATCGCACCCGAGCGAGTCGCGTTCGATGACCGAGATGGAACTGCTGCGTCAGGTCGTCGAGGACGGCGCTGGCCGTCGCTACGGGCCACGTCCACCCGCTCACGAGGACCTCTCGCTGCGGGCTCGGGCGTGGACGACGATCGACCACGAGCTCGCGTTAATCGAGCAACTCGACTTCGCCGGCTACTTCCTGATCGTGTGGGACCTGGTCGAGTTCTGCCGCCGGTCGAACATCTACTGCCAGGGGCGGGGGAGCGCCGCCAACTCGGCGGTGTGTTACGCGCTTGGTGTCACCGCTGCCGATGCCGTGTCGCTCGGGTTGCTGTTCGAACGCTTCCTCTCCCCGGAACGGGACGGCCCGCCCGACATCGACATCGACATCGAGAGTGACCGGCGAGAAGAGGTGATCCAGTACGTGTACGAGCGATACGGACGCCACCACACCGCGCAGGTGGCGAACGTCGTCACATACCGGTCCCGGTCCTCCATCCGGGACATGGCCAAGGCGCTCGGTCACGAGGTCGGCAAGCAGGACGCCTGGTCCAAACAGGTCGACGCCTGGGGCGACGTGGCCGCGACGGCGAACGAGCAGCGCTCCGACGCCGACGCTGCCGCCCGCCAGCAGGCTGCTGACGCCGCCCGCGAGCACACCGCGCTCCGCAACGCCGGCGGCCGCTACTCGGGCGGCACGGCGACACCGGTCGGGCAGCCGACCCCGATCCCCGACGAGGTGCTCGCACTCGCCATGGAGATCGAGGATGCGCCACGCCACCTCGGCATCCATTCCGGCGGCATGGTGATCTGCGATCGGCCGGTGATCGAGGTGTGCCCGGTCGAGTGGGCGCGGATGGACAAGCGGTCGGTGCTCCAGTGGGACAAGGACGACTGTGCGGCCACCGGGCTGGTCAAGTTCGTCCTGTGGGAGGGTGGCGAGATCGATCTCGTAGCCCCGGTGCTCGCTGACGAGATCGACCGCGTGGTCGAGGTGGCGCTCATCCGGCCGGGGCCGATCCAGGGCGGGTCGGTCCAT
>JBCBDK010000725.1:0-1994 GCA_038529675.1 Actinomycetota bacterium | reverse complement strand
ATCGATCCCGACGACATCGACCGGCGTGGTCGCGTCAAGGTCGCCGGGGAGGACTGGGGTGCGCTCACCGCGCCCGGCGCCGCGATCCCCGAAGGCAGCAAGGTCCGAATCGCGTCGATGGAGGGCACCCGCGTGATGGTCGAGCGGATCGCCAACGACATCACCACCGACCGACCGCCGACCGGCCCACCCGTCGCGCCGCCGACCAGCCCGCCCGCGCCACCATCCGACAGCCCATCCGGCCGTCAGCCCGGCCGCCCGGTCGACCCTTCATCCGGCCGTCCAGCCGCTCGTCCCGACAACGCAGAGGAGACCTCGTGATCGGCATCATCATCGGCGTCATCGCACTGATCGGACTCATCGTCCTCGTCAGTGCGGTCAAGATCGTGCGCCCGTACCAGCGCGGTCTGGTCGAACGCCTCGGCAAGTACAAGACCACCGAACAGCCCGGCCTCCGGCTGATCATCCCGTTCATCGAGACGATGCAGCTGATCGACATGCGAGAGCAGGTCGTCGACGTGCCACCGCAGGAAGTCATCACCGCCGACAACGTCGTCGTGTCGGTCGACGCCGTCGTCTACTACGAGGCGACCGACCCGCAGCGCCTCGTCTACAACGTCGCCGACTTCTTCACCGCCATCACCAAGCTGGCGCAGACGAACCTGCGAAACCTGATCGGCGACCTCGAGCTCGACAAGGCGCTCACATCGCGCGACACGATCAACACCCAGCTCCGCGAGGTGCTCGACGACGCGACCGACAAGTGGGGTGTCCGCGTCGTCCGCGTCGAGATCCAACGGATCGATCCGCCGCCGGAAGTGGTGTCGGCGATGCACGCCCAGATGAAGGCCGAGCGCGACCGTCGTGCCACCGTCACCGAGGCGCAGGGGTACCAGGAGGCCGCGATCGCTCGCGCCGACGGTGAGAAGGAGTCGGCCGTCCTCGCGGCCGAGGGCCGCAAGCAGGCCGCGATCCTCGACGCCGAAGGTGAGTCGCAGGCGATCGAACTGCGCGCCCGTGCCGACAAGCTCCGGCTCCAGATGCTCGGCGAAGGCGAGGGCGCGGCGGCGCACGCCCGCCTGACCGGGATCAAGGAAGCCGGCGCCGATCAGCACGTCCTCACCGTCGAGTACCTCCAGGCACTCGAGCGCATCGGCGACGGCCGGGCGACGAAGCTGGTCATCCCCGCTGAGTTCTCCGGCCTGCTCGGGACCGTCGCCGCGCTCACCGAGGTCGTTCGTCCGGACGACGCCGACGACGAACTCCGCCCGAAGGACGGCCTCCCCGTCCCCGACGACGACGACCGAGTCTCGCTGCCCGAGCCCGACCGGGCCGAGCATCGGCGCCGCTGAGGTCTGCGATGCGCAAGGCCGACGCTCCTGCCGCGGGGTGGTACCCCGATCCGGAGAATCGCTCGCGCCTGCGTTGGTGGGACGGCCTCGACTGGACGGACATCCGCCGGGCGGTACCGAGCCAAGCCGAGCTGATGGCCGCCGAGCGCATCAACGCCCTGTCGGCGTCGGCGGAGCTGCCCGAGCAGCCGCAGTATCAGCAGTACCCGCCCGGGATGAGTCGGCAGGACTCCCAGCAGCTCATCACCGAGGTGCGCGAAGTCGCTCGTGCCGAGATCGACCGGGCTGCTGAGCTGTTCAACCAGCGCGCCCAGACGGCCATCCGGGGCGTGACCCCGCTGATCCAGAACTACGCCAGCACGGCGACCAAATGGATCCGTCGGGCGGTGATCGTGGCGATCGTGCTGCTCGTGGCCTACTTCGTGTTCCAGGTCGTGGTGCAGGCGAGCTTCTTCGAGTGGCTCGGCGACCGCATCGACAACCTCACGAACAACGATGACGACTCGCTCGGGGCGATGGCCGATGCGGTTCGCTCGATGAGCGGCTGATCGCATGCGCGGCCATGGGCCGTGTCCATGGTCGGGTCCGCGCTTCTGGTTGCTTTGTATCATTCAATTTGATACAAAGATGCGATGCGTGCTG
>JBCBDK010000724.1:0-1997 GCA_038529675.1 Actinomycetota bacterium | reverse complement strand
CCGATCGAGAGCCTGCGGCTGGCCCGGGCAACCATGCGGCCACTCTTCGACACGCTGGACCGCGGGGTCGAGGCCGGGGTATTCGTCGGTGACCCGTCGGAGATCGCCACACACCTGTGGGCAGCGGGGCACGGCCACATCTCGCTCGAGATCCACGGCTTCGTCGATCAGGACGACGCAGCGTTCGAGCGGCTCGTCGGCCGCATGGTTCATGCGCATCGGACGTGATCGCGCCGACCCCGTTGCCTCGCACCACGTCGTCGCCGTTCTCGTGAGGATGTGGTGGATATGCCACCGCACAACCTCACGAGAACGAGAATGGAGGAGTTGGCACGCCTACCCTCGGCACGGTGTACGACCCGGTGAAGGACGGCGTGGCGAAGTCGGTGGAGGGGGTCACCTACATCGAGGTGCCGGCACCGCCGTATCTCGCCGACCTGGTCCACTGCTATTGGGAGATGCAGACCGAGTACGACCTGGACGAGGACTTCACGCTCCACGCGATGCCCGACGCCTGCGTGAATCTGCTGTTCAACCAGCAGGACACCCGGATCGCCGGCGTCACGGCACTCCAGACCGAGCACACGTCGCTCGACCTCGGCCGGTCCTTCCATTTCGTCGGCATCCAGTTCTTCCCAGGCGTCTGGCGCGGGGACCCGGAGCAGTCGGTCGATCACTACGTCGGCGAGCCCTACGACGGCGACCTCCCGCTCGTGGCGGTGAACGAGCAGCTCGCCGCGGTCGACGGCGACGGCAAGCACACCGTCTTGACGCGCCTGGTCGAACGGCTCCGCGACGACGGCCTCGTCGCGGCCAACCCGGTCACCGCCGCGATCCTGCGCAACCTCGCCGACATCACGAGCGTGGCCGACATGGCCGATGTGGCCGCGATGTCGACCCGACAGCTGCAGCGCGCGCTCAAGCAGACGACCGGCTTCTCACCCCACGATCTGCTCAAGGTGCTGCGCATCCAACACTCGTTCCGAGAGGGCTACCTGCTTTCGTTCGCCGACCAGTCCCACTACACCCACTCGTTCCGCAAGATCACCGGCTACACGCCCCGCCGGTTCGAGCAGACGTTCGACGTCTGAGACGTTCGAGCCCGCCAAGTTCTCCAACGTGATGTCCACGACGTCCGATATCTACAATCCACAGCGCTCCGCTTCCGTTTGAGTGGTCCTCGCAGGGCAACAACGCCCTGCGCGACAGTCCCAGGAAGGACAGACTCATGCGCAAGATCGGCTGGTTCGACATCTACGTCGACGACATGGACCGGGCACAGGCCTTCTACGAAGAGGTGCTGCAGACCACGCTCACGTCGATGGACGACCCGAACGACCCCACCGCGCAGATGCGGGCGTTCGGTGACGACTTCGTCTCGCACGGCGCCGGTGGCGCGCTGGTGAAACTGGAATACTCGAAGCCGGGCCCGGGCGGATCGATGGTCTACTTCGCCTGCGACGACTGTGCTGTCGAACAGTCCCGAGTCGAGGCAGCGGGCGGCACGGTCGTGCGGCCGAAGTTCCCGATCGGTGACCACGGCTTCGTGTCGCTGATGACCGACACCGAGGGCAACATGGTCGGCCTCCACTCCAACGCCTGAGTGGGCTCATGAGCGGACATGCCCCTGCTCGCCCGGCCGGTCAGCCGGTGACGAGCGGGGGCGGAGCGAAGTGCTGGCCCAACACCGAGGAGATCTCTTCGGCCATGCTGATGATCATGTGATCCGACCACTTCGGCCCGATCAACTGCATGCCGACCGGGAGGCCGTCCACCGTGTGGCCGATCGGGATCGCAACCGACGGCAGATGTGGCATCGTCGCCAACCCCGCCCAGAACAGCACGTTCCGGTACGGCACGTCGGCGCCGTTCACGGTGAGCGTGCGCTCGCCGTACGGGCGGTCGTGATCATGCGGGAAGGCCGGGACCGGTTGGATCGGTGCGATCAACACGTCCACCTCGTCGAAGACCGCATGCCGGCGCGGCCTGGCGAGCGG
>JBCBDK010000723.1:0-1999 GCA_038529675.1 Actinomycetota bacterium | reverse complement strand
CTGCTGCTCATCCACCTGGCCGATCCGACCGCTCTCGGATTCGGCGACGTGAAGTTCGCTGCGGTGAGCGGTGGGCTGATCGCGTCGATCGCGTGGTCGGCAGCCGCGCTGGTTCCGCTGGTTGCCCTCGTCTTCGCTGCTGCGAGACGCCTCGGCGGACACCGAGACGCTCGACCGTTCGCTCCCGACCTCATGCTGGCCACGACGGTTGGGCTGATCGCTGCAACCGCACTTCGGTCGACGGGAGGTTTCCAGTGAGACGGACTGCTTCGTTCCTCATCGCCGCCGCCTGGGTGCTGGCGGCGTGCAACGGGTCGTCGGCCGATCCCGTTGTCACGGCCCCGCCTCCCACCGCTCCTCCGTCGACCACAGCCGACGACACGCCGACTACTCCGGCCCCGAGCACCGACTCCCCATCCACGTCGAGCTCGACGGACACGACGACAACGGAAACTCCGACGACTCCTCCGACCTCCGAGCCCGAACCCTCGACGACCGTCGATCCGGTACCGTCGGCCCTGCCCGACGACCTGGGTCCGCGTCTCGACTCGGTCCCCGGCGTTGACTCGCCGGGCGAGATCATCGAGATCGCCGAGATGGTCGCGCTGTTCGTCCCGTCCGAACCGGACGACGACGATGCGAACGTCGCCGTGCCGCTGCCGGAGGATGTCGAGATCATCGTCGCCTACGCCCGGGCGATGACCGCCCTGTACGGCCAGGTGACGCAGGACCCGATCCCGGTCGCACCGTCGGAGGAGATGCAGGCGACGTTCCTCGACGGTGGCGAGAAGTACAGCCAGAACGTGTTCGCACCGAGGAACGAAGCGGGCGAGCACCTCGAGTTCTTCGGCGATCCCGACGTGCTCCGTCCGGTCGTGCTCGCCGACCCTCGCTCCGACGACGAGGCGTTCATCTTCGACTGTGCGCTCAGCGCGTCGCGCTACGTCGACGCCGACGGTGCGCTCGTCGACGGGCAAACGCCCGGCACCGAACTCGCTCCGCTGATCGTCCGGCTTGTCCAAGTCGACGGTGGCTGGATCGTTGACGACATCCAAGACGACGAGAGGGCCTGTCGATGAGCCGCCTCGGCGTCGTCGGTGTTCTCGTCCTCGCTTCGCTCGCGGCGGGTTCGGGTGTGGCTGCCGTGCCAGGTGGGTCCGGGGGCGACGGTCCACCACTGATTCCCGGCGCGCGCCAGGTCCACATCCGCAACGCGTCGGGTGGGATCGGCGTGTACACGAGCATCCCGAGCGGCTCGACCTTCTACTCGCACGGCGGTGGTCCCGCAGCCGAGTGTCGTGGGGTGGCCGAGGGCGACGATCCCGAGACACTGGACCAGGTCGAGGAGTACCGCCCGATCCGGTCGACGAAGTGGATCTTCGCCGAGGGTCTGGTGACGCCTGATCCGTTGCCACCCGACCTCGACATTTTCGACCCGGCAGCTTCTCGCTCTCTGGAGACGACAGTGCGGACGTTCTCGGTGTGGTGCTCGGACACGTTCTGGTCGGCGAACTTCATGCGAATCATCGACGTCCCGGCTACCGACCCGATGCTCGATCCGCGGCCCCGGCTGACGAACCTGTACAACGGCCTACAACTCGACGCGCTCGGGGTCTACGAGAACCCGGTCGTCGACCGGTGGGGCGGGCTGGTCGTGCGGAACCCGGCGTGGTTGGCGATCAACGGATCGGCGTGGCGGTCGCAGCGGTCGAACGCCGAGTACTGGCGCGGCTGGGAGCTGTACCTGATCGCGCAGCCGGTCGGACTCGACTTCGCCGTCTCCTTTGCGCCGGACCCGGATCGTCCCTCGGAGTCGTTCGACGGCATCGTGTCGTGCATCGAGCCGGGCGACGACGTCGCGCCGTCCGACATCGTCGAGTTCCCGCAACGCCCCTCCGACCTGGGCGACTTCGCCGAGCCGGGGAGGGACCGGCCGTGCGCATGGACGCCGCCGGGTCCCGGTGAGGTCACGATCACCGCTCGCCAGACCTTCGCAGTG
>JBCBDK010000722.1:0-2002 GCA_038529675.1 Actinomycetota bacterium | reverse complement strand
GTGCAGCCCGCCCGTTCTCGATCGGTCCAGCCACGATCGCTGATCTCGTGGCCGACCCTCCGGTCGGCCCCAACTGTCGCCACGACGCGATCGACACCTTCGCCACGCGGATCGAGATGTTCGACGAGGCGTCCAGCGAGCCGGACAGCCCGGCGCCCAAGGTGGCGATCATCGGCGCCGACCCCTCGGCCACGGTGTGCTCGACCGACTCCACCGGCCGCTGGCGGTTCAGCAGACCCGACGGCGGCCCCGACTCCAACGACGCCGTGGAGGTGGAGGGCCCGTCGATCGTGTCGATCGAGGCCGACGGCGAGGTGTTCATCCAGGGTGGGCGGCCGAGCGAGGAGTGCACCGCGTCGGAGGGCAGTCGGTTCTGCGACTTCCAGTGGGTGCTGTTCAGCACACCTCCCGACGCGGACGGGACCGGTAGCCCGACGCGCGAGTGGCACGTTCGCGCCATCAACTACTGCACGGTCGATCCCGATTGTCCGGACACGATCGGAGCCTGGACGTCGGAGAAGCTGGCCGTGGCACGGCGCGAGGTGCTCCCACCGCTCGGCATCGTGTTCGTCGGCGGCTGGCTGACCGCACTCGGGGTCGCTCTGAACCGTCGGCGACTCGCCCGCGTGCTGAGCTGGTTCGTCGAGAACGTCCGGCGGCCGACGTCGCCCGCAGCGTGATCGCTCGCAACCGACGCTGCGACGACCGGCCGTCCGATCGGTGGACACACCGGCGCGTGGCGTCGCAATAGGGTCGTCGACGTGAACCTCGATCGTGCTCAGCTCGAACTCGCCGCTCCCGCCCTCTGCACCGTCGGCAGCCTCATCGCGTTGCTGGCGACCCTCTTCGGCAGCGGCCGGACCAAATCGGGTGTGCTGTCGGCGCTCCTCGGCACGATCGGCTCGGCCGCATGGCTGGCCGCCGCCCTCGAGGCGCAGAACGACGCACCGGCATCCGACGTCGGCGCCAGCACCGCCTGATCTGGGGCGACGCACTCAGCCCGACTCGGACGCGAATCGGCCGAACCGGCCGAGGAAGTCGACGACCTCATCGGTCGTCTCGGTGTCGAGCGTGCCGTCCGGTGTGAGTCGATCGCCGTACCGTCCGAGGCCGAGCGTCTCGAACAGCCGGACCGGCTGGTGGGCCATCGTCGTCTCGAAGTGCTCGCGGACGCCGAGCCCGGCCCGACCGCCCGGTGATGCGACGATCATCGTGACCGCCTTGCCGTCGTAGGCCCGTGGCGGTCGGGACATCCAATCGACGGCGTTCTTCGTCACGGCCGGGAACGAGCTGTTGTACTCCGGGGTGAAGAACACGATGCCGTCGGCCGCAACCACGGCCGTGTGCAGGTCGGTCGCTGCCGACGGCGGACCGGACTCCTCGGCGTCACCGTCGTACAGCGGCAGCGAGCGAAGGTCGTGGAGTGTGAGTTCGTCCACCAACCCCGCCGCGGTCCTGGCGACGAGCCCGTTGACCGAGCCCGATCGCAGGCTGCCGACGAGACCGAGGAGCGATGCCATCGCAGCGTTCTATCGTCCTCTGGCGGATCGCGTCACGCCGTGACCGCGACCGGATGGGTCCGTTCGCGTCGCACGAGCCGAGCCATCGGTGCGATCGCCAGCGAGATCACGACGACCGACACGACACTCGCTGCCGAGAATCCCTCCCGTACGGCTGCGGCGACATCGTCACCGGTCAAGCCCGACCCGACCAGTTCGTCGCCGGGCGTGACGTCGTCGCCCTCGAGGAGTCGCCTCACCGGCTCCACCGACCCGAGGCGACGGTCGACGACGAAGAGGAGGACCGCACCGCCGGCCGCTGCGCCGACGGCGAACCCCTGGCTCCGGGCGAACTGGTTCGCCGCGCTGACCCGCCCGATCGAGGCCGGGGGTGTCGCCCGTCGCAGTTCGGTGAGGCTGGCGTTGGTGTTCAACCCGACGCCGACCCCGAGCGCGAGGAGCCCGGCGAACAGCACCGCAAGCGAGGTGTCTGCGACGGCACC
>JBCBDK010000721.1:0-2004 GCA_038529675.1 Actinomycetota bacterium | reverse complement strand
AGATCCAACAGCATGCGGACGTGGGCGTCGTCGAGTCGATAGAAGATGTTGCGACCATCGCGACGGTTACGCACCACACCAGCGTTCCGAAGCAACCGCATCGCCTGCGACACCTTCGTCTCCGACGTGTCGACCACCGCGGCGATATCGCACACGCACAACTCGCCAGCCTCCAACAACGCGAACAGGATTCGGACTCGCGTCGGATCACCAAGCAGCCGGAACATGTCCGCGAGGTCCGTGGCGCCGTCGACGTCGATCAGCACCTCCGACACCGCCGCGACCCGAGACGGATCCACCGCCGACACTACGCATCCATCCAACGCCTCCCCCTCTGATACCTGCATAGATATGAAGATATCGAAAGGGGCCCGGCCACGCAACCACATCAGGCCCTCCGGGCTTCACTTCTTCCATCGAAGGTCACACTCGCTGCGACACACCACCCACTCGATACCAACGAGGTTCACCCAGGCCACGGGCCACTCAGGTTCGGCACGTCCACGCTCGGCTTGGTGCACGAGAACACTCAGCTCAGCGAACCGACAATGACCAAGGTTGCGACGGCACAGATCGCAACCGCCCACCACCTGTAGACGTGTCGTGCTTCTTGCTGATGCGTCAGTCGAGCAAGACCGGTTGCTGCGCACACGATGAACCCAAGCAGGCCAAGGATCAAAGCGATTGCGACGATGAACCATGCGACGCGACTCCCGGTATCGATGTTGGTGTCGACATCCCACAGACGCGTGACCGTCGCCGTTCCCAACAGCGCTGCACAGCACATCGCAACGACGACGGCTGAGTTGCGCGTCGCGCTCCCGCCGCTCACTATCGAACTCGCAAGCTTCGGCATCGAAGCCTCGTTGGCCCGATCACGCCGCAGCACTCCACGAGCGAAGTCTCCCACAGCATCGGGAGGGCTCGGATGGACGCTCAAAAGATCGCGCCGCGATCGACCGCTCCACGACTCGGTACCGACACCTCTTCGTCGCAAGTACCCGCTCGTAACGACGCCGGGCTGATGGAGGCGGGTGACAACGCGATGTCGACGCGTCAGCCTCCGCAACGACGGGGGCGTCGATGGGTCTTAGCCCGGTGTGGCTCTCAAACGCACGCAAACCGGACCCGCACCCGGCCCTCGCGGTAGGTCTCTCGACGACGAGACACTCGTCATGGCGGCAATCGCCGCGACCACCGTGTACGTCGGTGCTGTTGTCCTCGGCACTCCAGTCGTCTCGACGGCGCTGGCTTCACGAAGCTGGATCTCGATCTCGGATCACCTCGATGCTCTTGGTCGTCTTCCTTTCGAACAGTGGCGGCCGGCCGACGCTTACCGCCCCGAACTGCGGGACCAGGTCGCTACGCCGACCGAGTGGTGGTCGACAGCGGCCGTGCTCGCCGTCGGGATCCTTGTGGTCGTTGTTGTGGCTCTCCGATTGATCACGCACCGGCGACGCCGACCGGGCGGCTGGGCGAGACGCTCCGACACCCGTGAGTTGCGCCGGGCGGCGCGTGAGGGCGGCGTCGTGCTCGGAACTCACGACCGACGAATACTCGCCGTCGAGTCGCGACACTCGCTTCTCGTCGTCGGGGCAACCCAGACGCACAAGACGACAGGCCTCGCGGTGCCGGCGATCCTCGAAGCTGACGACAAGGCCATCATCGCGGTCTCGGTCAAAGACGACTTGGTTGCCGACACGATCGGATGGCGTTCGCAACTGCCCGGGCAGTGCTGGGTGTTCGACCCGACGAACGTGCTGTCGTCGAAGACTGATGCAGATCTGTCGATGCTCGTCGGCGACGATCTCCGCCACGCTCAGCTGCGGCCGCGGATTGTTCGGGCGAGTTGGTCGCCGTTGTCGAACGCAACCACGTGGCAGGGCGCACTCACCACCGCGTTCGATCTCACCCGGGCGGGTGCATCGGCCGACGGGGGAGCGGACGGTGACAACAAGTTCTTCTACGAGTCCGCCGAGTCGCTGCTCGGCTGCTACCTGTACG
>JBCBDK010000720.1:0-2004 GCA_038529675.1 Actinomycetota bacterium | reverse complement strand
ACCACCCCCGAACCACCACGACGAACACGACCACCCCCACCACCGAACCCGACCAACCACAACTCCCACTCACCACCCCATGACCACCACCGGAACCAACCCACACCTCCACCCACCAACGACAGACGAGTGCACAGTCGAATTCGGGAACCGATTCCGGAGCCGGGGATGACCGTCCGGGTGACGACCCTGAAGGGCCTGGGAGCCGGCCGCTACTACGTCGAGCAGCTCCCGAACTACTACCTCGACGCCAACGAGCCCCGAGGCCGATGGGTCGGGATCGCCGCCCACCAACTCGCCCTGTCCGGAGAACTCGACGACGAGGACTTCCTCGCCGTGATGGACGGCCTCGACACGAACCGCCCCAACCGTCACCTCGGCCGCGCCTACGGCGACGACTCGGTCCGCGGCTTTGACGTCACGTGCTCGGCCCCGAAGTCCGTGTCCGTCCTCTTCGCACTCGGCGACGACGAGACCTGTCGACGCGTCCTCGACTCACACGACCGAGCCGTCGAGGCGCTCGTCGACTGGATCGAACGACACGCCCACACCCGCTACCGCATCGGCGGCGAAGTTGCAGTCGTCGACGCCGAGGGGATCATCGCCGCGCTGTTCCGGCAACACACGAGCCGCGCCCTCGACCCGCAGATCCACACCCACGTCGTCATCCCGAACCGGGTGAAGTCACCCGACGGCCGCTGGCTGGCGCTCGACGCCCGACTCATCAAACGCGACCAACGGACCCTGTCCGCGCTCTACCACGTCGCCTTGCGAGCAGAACTCACACGACAGCTCGGGGTCCGGTGGCGGACGCCGGAGAACGGCATCGCCGAGATGGTCGACGTTCCCGACGCCGTGCTCACCGAGTACTCCAGCCGGACCAACGAGATCCGCCACCGCATCGACACCAAGCTCGACCGCTTTGTCGCCAACATGGATCGAGAGCCAACGCCTCGGGAACGGTGGCGACTCGAACGCGAAGCCGTGCTTGAGACCCGGCCAAGCAAGGAACCGAACGTCAACGCTGCCGTCCTCCATGCCGACTGGCGGGAACAAGCCCGAACACTCGGGACGACGCCCGAGGCGATCGTGGCTGAGGCGATCGGCCGAGTGAACCCTCGTCGATCACTCGATCCACATGAGACGAACACGCTGATCGATCGAGCCGTTGCGGCGATCAGCGAACGACAGTCGACCTGGAGGCCGAACGAACTCCAGCGAGAACTCGCCGCCTTGCTTGCCACCGAACTCGGCTTGGACGCGTCGGCGATCATCGACGCCGTCGAGTCGCTCGCCGGCTGGATCGTCACGCACCGATGTGTAGACATCTCCGCGCCGGTTCCGGCCGACGCGCTACTGCGCCGGGATGGTCGACCGGTGTCGGAGTCCGCCGTCGACCGAGCGCTCACCACTCAGGCGATCCTCGACCAGGAGCACGACCTCCTCGACTGGGCCGAACGCCGCCTCGCGGCCGGAGGCGACGTGGAGCCCGCTGCGATCGACCGATCCGACGTCGACCTCAACGTCGCCCAAGCCGACGCCGCCTCCCGAGTCGCCGGCGACGAGCAGCTCGTCCTCATCGTCGGACCTGCCGGCACCGGCAAGACGACGGCCCTGCGTCCCGCCGTCGCGCAGCTGCGAGCCGATGGCCGACCCGTCTTCGGCGTTGCACCGTCGGCGGGAGCAGCCGAGGTCCTCGAGGAAGAGACCGGCGTGGTCGCCGACACGCTCGACAAGCTGCTCGTCGAGCACGGCCTCGATCGGCAGCCCGACCACCGCTACGAGCTGCCCGCCGGTACGACACTCATCGTCGACGAGGCTGGGATGACCTCCACCCCGAAGCTCGCCGAACTCGCCGCACTCGCCGACCAGAAGCGATGGCGAGTGGTGCTCGTCGGCGACCCGATGCAGTTCTCCGCCGTCGGACGCGGCGGCATGTTCGGACTGCTCGTCGACTCCTACAGCGCGGTCGAACTCGACCGCGTCCACCGGTTCGATCACGAC
>JBCBDK010000719.1:0-2005 GCA_038529675.1 Actinomycetota bacterium | reverse complement strand
GCTCAACGATTCGCTCGTCGGGCACACCCGAGACGAAGTCGATGTGCGGCCGGAGACCGAGTTCCTCGATCAGGCGCATCGACTTCCCGGGCTTCGGCTTGCCGATGATCGTGAGCGTGATGTCGCGCTCGGTGCGCAGCTTCGCCATCGCCTCGAGCAGGTACGCCAGACCCTTGAGCGCCACGTCGGCGGACGCGGTGGTGATGAGTCGCGCCGGTGTGCGGGCCACATCGGGCAGCGGCTTGAACAGGTCGGGGTCGACACCGACCGGGACGAGACGCATCCGGTCCTTCGACACCCCCATGTCGGTGTGGATGTCGTCGATCGAGTTCTGCGAGACCACGACGATGCGCGGCAGCTTCGACGCCACCTTGCCCTGCATCTTCACGAAGCTGTACCAGCGCCCGACCGACCACCGCTTGTAGCGGGTCCGTGCGTGGCTCATCTCGAGCTCGCGGTCCTTGGTGATCGGGTGGTGCAGCGTGACGATCGTGGGAATCGTCTCCTCGATCTTGAGGATTCCGTAGCCGAGGCACTGGTTGTCGTGCACCAGGTCGAAGTCGACGGCGCGGGGAAGGAGATGGGCGGCGGCCCGGGCAGAGAAGGCCCGCGGCTCGGGGAACGTGCCGGTGAGGAACTGGCCGAACTCGAGCAGGTCGTGGCGGTCCTTCAGTTCCCAGTAGCCCGGGAGGCGCCCGGGGAAGTGGTCGTTGAACGTGTCGAGGCTGCGCAGTTTCGTCAGCTCGATGCGGTCGTCGAGGATCGGATACGGCTGACCGCCGAACACCTCCACCTCGTGACCGAGATCGACCAGCGCCTTGGTGAGGTGCCGGGTGTACACCCCCTGGCCGCCCACGTGGGGCTTGCCGCGGTACGTCAGATAGGCGAGTTTCAGCGGCGCGTCGGGGTCGAGGGGATTCGGTGCGCCAGGCATCGAAGCAACGCTATCGGCGCCCCGTTACCGTTCGGTAACGATGTTGGAACGGGGTTCCAATCCCGGTTCGGGCACGGCGTGTGAGTGGGCCGTCGGCGCTCAACACTGGATGTTGATGCTCGTACTCCGCGAGCCGGTGTTGCCACGGGTGTCCGATGCCGTGACGGTCACCGTGTAGGTGCCGCTCGCCGCGGGTGGGTTCGACACGTCGAAGAGGATGGACATGAACCCGAACCACCCCGAGGCGCCGGCTGCCGGAGTGAGTGCCGTCGAGGCCGTGCCGCCCGGCCCGGTCGCGGTCGCAGCGGCGGAGGCGACGCCGGACTCGTCGCTGATCTGCGCGTTGACCGGGATCTCGATCGTCGAGGAGCAGAACGCGTTCAACGTGTCGATGCTCGAGATCACCGGCGGTCGCTCCACCGCTGCGCGCAGCGTCAACCCCCGCGAGGTCCCGTCGCCGCTGATCTGCAGTGTCGCGGTCTGACCGCCCTCGGGCAGGTCGCTCCGATCGATCGATGCGGTGATCGCGACGCTCTGACCGCCGCCGAGGGTCCCCGATGTGGGGCTCAGCCCGAAGGGCGCAGCATTGCCGCCGATGACGAAGTTGATCGGGAAGTCACCCACGTTCGTGAGTGTGGTTGCGCCGTTCGGCGAGGACGATCCGAGGTCGATCGTCGCCGACGCGAGCGACAGTTGGCCCGGGCGCGGTGGCTGCGTGGTGGGCGGCGTCGTCGTGGGTGGAGGCGGCGGTGGATCGGTCGGCGGCGGGGGCGGTGGGTCCGTCGCCGGCGGGTTCGTGGCGGGTGGCTGCGTGGCCGCAGGGGGCGCGTCCGTGGGCGGCGCCGCTTCCGGCGCGGCGGTCGTCGGCGCGACCGTCGTCGACGAGGCCGTGGTCGAGGTCGTGGTCGTCGCCTCGCCGGCCGTCGCACCGGTCGTCGAGGCGGGCGATGCGGTCGTAGGGACGCTGGTGGCAGCGGTGGAACCGGTGACGTCCGTGGTCGTCGTGGACGCTGCGGTGGTGGTCGTCGCCGCAGTCGTTCCGACGTCGGCGCTCTCGAGCAAGGCGTCGTC
>JBCBDK010000718.1:0-2005 GCA_038529675.1 Actinomycetota bacterium | reverse complement strand
AGCCCTCGCCGCCGCGCTCGCCCTGGTGCTGCTGCCGGCCGGCGCGTCGACCGCCGACGCAAAGACCCCGAGCGAGCCGCACATCACGTCGCGAGCCGGTTCGCCCGCAGCACTCGGCTGGGTCTGGGCGTCACGGCCGACCACGGCGTCGTACACGCCGGTGTCGAACTACTCGTACAACTCCGAGGGTCAGATGAACCGAGTCGAACGACGCGACGTCGGGCTGTACACCGTGACGTTCCCCGAACTCCGCCGCGACGACTTCGAGGTGCAGGTCACGGCCTACGGAAATGGGACGGTGTTCTGCAACCTCGACGGCAACTACAACAACGGGACCAGCGGGCTCGGTGGCGACCTCGAGGTCCACGTGCACTGCCTCGACGAAGACGACCTCGCCGAGACCGATTCGCGCTTCGTCGTCAGCCTGCAGGGCCAGGACGGCCCGTCGTCGCTCGACGGCGCCGGGGTGCGCATCGGGATGAACGCCGGTTGGGACGGCTGGAACTCGAGCGGCGGTGACTTCACCGTCGATCAACTCGGCCAGGGCGTCTACGACGTCTACATCGAGGACCAGACCGCCGTCGGGTCGAACGTGCAGGTCACCGGCGTCGGCACGCGGCCATTCGGCGCATGGTGCAACGTCGCGTGGTGGAACCAGGCCGGCCCCGATGTCCGGGTGCGGGTGATGTGTTGGAGTGTGCAGTGGCCCACCAACGCCCGCTTCCATCTCCGATTCTCCTCGCAGCAGTCGACGACGCTCGCGTACGCCTGGGCCGACCGGCCGACGAGCCGGTCGTACACGCCGCACCGCAGCTACCAGTGGCAGGGACCGTCGGGCTCGACCACGGGTGCTGTCGGCGGGTCGTACGGCGTGGGCAGTGAGTTCGTCCGCTTCCCCGACGTGTCCGGGACCCCGTCGACCGCGATGGTCACCGCCTACGGCTCGGGTCTCCACCGGTGCGCGATCGCGTCGTGGGGCTCGACACCGATGGACGTGAGGGTCCGCTGCCGCCATGCGGTCGATCTCAACCCGGTCGACACCCGCTTCACCGTGTGGGCGCGAACCGGGCCCCGACGACTCGGCCCGGTCATCACGCTGCCGCCGGTGATCACCACCGAAGCACGAGGGTGACGTCCGGAGGGGCTGAGGCGCGCGACGTGCGCGTGCGGCGCGCGCCTCGTGACCCGTGGGATCGCTGGCGATCGCGTACGATCACCGACCATGACACAACGCCGTTCGTCGCGTCTCGCCGCCCTCGGCGGCCCGGTCGTGGTCGCTGCCCTCGTGCTCGCAGCGTGCGGTGGGTCCGACAGCGCCGCACCGAGTCGGTCGACGATCGCGCTCGACAGTTCCACGGCCTTCGTCACGATCCCGCCGGCCACGGCGCCGCCGACCACACTCGTCCCGGTCCCCGGCGACGTGGTCGAGACGGAGCAGACCTACGTCGTCCAGTCGGGCGACTGGCCGCTCCGGGTCGCCGATCTGTTCGGCGTGTCGCTGCAGGACCTCGTCTCCTACAACGGCTGGGTGTCCGAGCAGGAGTTCCCGTTCCCAGGGACCGAGATCAAGATCCCGCCCGGTGGCAAGACCCCGGAGTCCACCGGCGGTGGGACCGGTGACGACGGCGTCGAGTCCGTGACCGGCGGCGAGAGCGAACAGGCCGGCGACACGATCCCCGAGGCCGGGGACAACTGCCAGCCCGGGAGCTATGTGATCGAAGCCGGCGACCTGCCCGGTCGCGTCGCCGAGAAGTTCGACGTCACACTCGACGCGCTGAACCAGGCGAACACGGCCACCAACGGCTACACGAACTTCGTCGTCGGAATCACGATCGTGATCCCGGCCAAGGCCGACTGTGTCGGCGACGAGTCCGCCGACGAGTAGCCCGGAACCTCACTCAGCCGTTGCGTTGCCCTGCAGCTGCACGAACGCGACGCGGATGTTGCTGAGCGCGTCGCGCAGGGTCGTCGTATCCGGACCGAGGCGATCGCCGAGCCCGTCGAC
>JBCBDK010000717.1:0-2006 GCA_038529675.1 Actinomycetota bacterium | reverse complement strand
CTCGTGAGGTTGTGTGGTGCCAGACACGCACGAACCTCACGAGATCGGCATGACTCGAGCCGGCATGACGTGCTCCGCCTGGCGCATGATCGGATTTACCCGGCATCGAGCGTCGCCGGGTCCATACAGTCGACAGTATGACGACACGGCGGACCACCACGATCTCGATGCTCACCATCGCTGCGTTCACGCTCGCGGCGTGCGGTGGCGCCAAGGAGAACGCGATCGAGGAACTCATCGAGCGCGAGACCGGCGAGGAGATCGACCTCGACCTCGACAGCGACGGTGGATTCTCGGTCGAGACCGAGGACGGATCGATCTCCTTCGACGTCGACGAGGACGGCTCGTTCACCATCGAGGGGCCGGAGGGCGAGGTCATCACCGGCGACGCCGACGGGGACGGCAACATCGACATCGACACCGGCGACGACAACGTCACGATCGACGCCGACGACGACGGGTCGTTCACGATCGAGAGCGAGGACGGCACGATCATCAGCGGTGCCGGTACTGAACTCCCGGATGACTGGCCGCTGCCGAACCCGGACGGGCTCACGATCTCTGGCTCACAACGATTCGCCGGCGACGGCGAGCTGATCGTGTCGGTGATCGGCACGGTGGCCGACGGCCCGGCCTGGGCCGAGGCGTACGCGGCACAGATCGCCGCGGCCGGTTTCACCGAGTCGTCGACGTTCACGAGCGAGGGCAACGTCCTCATCTCGCTCGAGAAGGGTGACTTCGCCGAATCGGTGAGCATCTCCGCGTTCGAGGGCAGCGACGGGTGGGACGTGTCGCTCGGCTACGCCAAGCAGGACGGCTGACGGCAGCGGAACCAGCCGTCCGCCGGCATGCCGAGGTTCAGGTCGTCGGCGAGACGACGTACCGGGGTCGGTCGACGACGATCAGCAACGTCGACGCAACGGCGAGCGCGCCGAACGCGGCGAGCCCGAGCGCCCACGAGGTCCCACCCGAGTAGAGGGCGCCGCCCATGAGTGGCCCGAAGACGCGCCCGGTGGCCATCACCGCCTGTGCGTCGCCGGCACGTTCCTCGGGGAATCGTGATCGTTCGGCGAGCAGGAGGAACGCTGACGGTGTCCCCATGAAGAAGACGAACCCCCACGCGATGAGGACCGGGACATAGATCCAGATCGTCGCCGTCGCGGCCAGGAGGACGGCGAGGATCGCCGTGCCCAGGAACCACACGCCGGCCATCCCGCGTCGTCCGGTCCACCGAGCTGCCGGGATCCCGACGACGGCGTTGAGGGTGAATGCGATCGAGATCGTCGTCGTCGAGACACCGACCGACTCCGAGCCGATCGCCGCGGCGAACACGAACACCGAGCTTCCGCCGAACGTGACCAGGGAGAGCGCGACGAGGATCACCTTCGCCGGTCCGGTCGCCGGGTTGCGGCCCCGCGATCGAGGGAGGTCCACGGCGTCAGCGACGCGCTGGTAGAAGACGAGTGGCGCGGCCGAGGCGGTGGCCAGCAGCACGAACACTGCGTCGGGACCCCAGGTGTCGGCGAGCCAGGCGATCACCGGCGTCGCGAGGACGCCGACGAGTGGGCCGACGACAGCGACGTCGCCCGTGCGACCCTTGTCGCCGAACGCCGCCTGCCAGCCGAACCACGCGGCGAGCCCGAGCGACAGGCCGCTCGCAGTGCGAGTCAGCGCGAGCGTGATGAGTCCTGGCGCCACAACCGAACCGGCGTTGGCGGCCACGCCGAGCAGACACAGGACGACGAAGACGCGGCGCGAAGGGCGGAGGAATCGGCCGGCGGTCCAGGACGCCAGCACGAAGCCGGCGAGCTGCGCAGTCGAGATCCATCCGACGCTGCCGGTCGCCACGTCGAACTCGTCGGCGATCGCCGGAACGAGGAACGGCGTCGCAATGAACACCACGGTGCTCGCAGCGATCGCCGCAAGCATCGGCGGCGCGACGCTTGGGCGTGCCGCCTGCAAGAGGCGGACGGGGATCTGCACGGGTCAGCCGCTCAGGCGGCGTC
>JBCBDK010000716.1:0-2014 GCA_038529675.1 Actinomycetota bacterium | reverse complement strand
CGCCACCGGAACGGTTCCTCGTCACGTCGAGCTTCGGGTTCGACAGCTCGGCGGTTGGGCTGTGGTGGAGCCTCGCAACGGGCGGCACGATCGTGCTGCCGACTGACGACGAGGTCCATGACGTGGACGCGTTGCTGGCGACGATCGAAGCGCGGGACGTGTCCCATCTGCTGATGGTGCCGAGCCTCTACGAAGCGCTCATGCACCGGTCGCCCGATCGGATGGGCGGGGTCCGCGTTGCCATCGTGGCGGGGGAGGCGTGTCCGGCATCGCTCGTGCGGCGACATCACGAGGTGCTTCCCGGTGTCGACCTCGTCAACGAGTACGGTCCGACCGAGGCGACGGTCTGGTCGACGGCGCATCGCGTGCGGCCGACCGACGACCCGGTGCCGATCGGACGGCCGATTCCCGGCACGACGGTGCGGGTGGCAGGTGAGCATGGGCGAGCGCTTCCGCACGGCGTCGTCGGTGAGTTGCTCGTCAGCGGCCCAGGCGTGACCGCCGGCTATGTCGGGGACGCCGCTGCGACTGCGGCCGCGTTCGTCGACCTCGACGAGCAGCGTTGGTATCGGACCGGCGACCTCGCGATCGTGAGCGACGGGAACGTCCGATTCGTCGGTCGAGTCGACGACCAACTCAACCTCGGCGGGGTGCGGGTGGAGCCGGCTGAGATCGAGAACGCGTTGCGTTCCGTGACGACGATCGATGACGCGATCGTCGTCGCTGCCGGGCGCCCGGCTCGTCTCGTCGCTCACGTCGTGGCCGTCGACGGCGCCGACGTGGACGAGGCGACGGTGCGCGCTGTCCTCGGTGAGCGCCTGGCGCCCGGTGCGGTCCCGCAGCGCGTCATCGGCCACGACCGGTTGCCGCGCACCCCGAACGGGAAGCTCGACCGCGCCGCGGCCGCGCGGCTTGCGATACCGGGCCGGGTGCCGGACGCGATGGGTGAGGTGGTCGATCCGTCGCAGCTCCCGGAGCCCCTCGCCTCCGTCATCTGGGCATGGAACGAGGTCTTCGACGTCGCCGTGGGTCCGAACACCGACTTCTTCGCGATCGGCGGGGACTCGCTCTCGGCGGTGATGCTCGTGACCGAACTCGGCACCCGCCTCGAACGCGACGTGGCCGTGGCGACGGTCGTGCGCGGTCGGACGCCGCTCGGGATGGCCGATCTGCTCGACGATCCGGATCGCGGAGCGTCGAGCGTCGTTCAGGTCGTCTGGTTCCGGCGCGGACCCGGCGAGGATGGTCCGGTCGTCGTCATGACGCCGTCCTGGGACGACGTGTTCGGCTATCAGCAGCTCGCGAGGGCGATGCCGGACGAGGTCGACGTGGTCGCGTTCGGTCTGGACGACCGCCGCTCGGTGACAACGGTCGAGCGGTACGTCGACCTCGTGCTCAGCGAGCTCGACGAACTGCGTTCCGATCGTCCGATCATCGTCGTCGGCTGGTCGATCGGCGGCGTGGTCGCCATGGAGTTGGCAGCTCAGCTCGAGCATCGGGGCGACGGCGTGGTGGCGGTCGGGCTGGTCGACACGTTCTTCCCGGGCGAGGAACGCCATCTCTGGTCGAATCGGTGGTGGAAGTACCGATCGCTCGTCACGCCGCGAGCCCTGCCCGAGTGGCGGACCGAGATCGGCAAGGTCGTCCGCAGCAGGCTGCAACGCCTGCGTGGTCGGTTCCGGTCGGATCACCCGACCTCGGTGCCACCAGGCGACGCAGCCGGTGACGCCGGCGCGGCCGACGGAGTCGATCGAGCGGAGGTCGCGATGATCGGCGCGATTCCTGCGGACGCGTTCGCCCATGAGCCGAGCCGAGTCGACACTCCGGTCGTGTTCTTCGCCGCGTCGGGCACCAACCCGGCGCGCACGCATCGACGCTGGCAGACGGTCGCCGACGACCTCACCGTCGTACCCGTCCAGGGGCGGCATCGAGGCTTCGAGTCGGTGATGGGGGCGGAGCGCGTCGGTCGGTTGGTCGACGGCCTGCGCCCGTACCTGCGCCGCTAACGTTCGAG
>JBCBDK010000715.1:0-2023 GCA_038529675.1 Actinomycetota bacterium | reverse complement strand
ATGCAGGTAACGCTCGGGGCCGTCGCGGACCACGAACGACACGATCGACAGCCGCTCCGCATCGTGGCTCCCGAGCACCTCGAGCGACGGGTGTTCGTCCCACACCTCGATCGCGCGGCTGAGGAAGCCGTCTTCGCGGCGCTTGATCTCGTCGACGCCGACCGCCTCCTTCAGTTGGAACACGAGTCCGGCGCGGATCGAGCCGACGATGTCGGGGGTGCCGCCCTCTTCGCGGTGCTCGACATCGTCGAGGTAGTCGTGCTCGGACGGGTTGACGTACGCGACCGTTCCGCCGCCGGGCACCACCGGCACGCGATTGGCGAACAGCTCGCGCCGAGCCACGAGCAGGCCTGGCGTCCCGGGCCCACCGATGAACTTGTGCGGGGAGATGAACACGGCGTCGAGATAGCCGAGGCCGTCGGCCGGTGAGCCCATGTCGATGTCGACGTACGGTGCGGCGGCAGCGTAGTCCCACAGCGCGAGTGCGCCATGCCGGTGCAACAGGGTCGACACCGCATCGGTGTCGGTGGTGATTCCGGTGACGTTCGACGCGGCGGAGAACGATCCGATCAGCCGCGGCCGATCGGCGTGGCGCTCGAGCTCGCGGGCTAGATGGTCGAGGTCGACGTGCCCGTCCGCGTCCTCGTCGATCGTCACGACGTCGGCGATCGACTCTCGCCACGGCAGCTCGTTGGAGTGGTGTTCGTAGGGGCCGATGAAGACGACCGGACGCTCGTGCGCCGGGATCGCATCGGTGAGGTGGTGGCGATCGTCGAGGACGGACGGCACGCGAATCCCCAGCGCGCCGACGAGCTTCGCGATCGCCCCCGTCGACCCGCTCCCGCAGAACACGACCGCGTGCTCGTCGGGTCGTGCACCGACGCACTCGGCGATGATCGCTCGAGCGTCGTCGCGGAAGCGAGTGGTCTGCAGGCCGGTGCCGGATGACTCGGTGTGGGTGTTCGCGTAGCGAGGCAGCACGGTGTCGCGGAGGTAGTCCTCGATGAACGACAGCGAGCGTCCGGATGCGGTGTAGTCGGCGTACACGACCGGGCGCGGCCCGAATGGACCGTCGACCATCTCGTCGCGCCCGATGACCGAGGTTCGGATCGTCTCGATCAGCCGCTCGACTGCGTTCGACTCCACGGCGCCGAGCGTACGTCGTGGAGCGCCGCAGTGCGCCCGAGTTGCGCGCGCGGATCGTGCGTCGATCGCGCGCGGAACGCGTGCCGGCGGTGTGACGGCGGCGTCGTGCCGGCGTCAGTCGGGTGGATCGAGCGGTCGGCGGAGGTCCCAGCCCTCCTGGCTCGGTCCGTGTTCCTCCAGATGCCTGAGTCGGCGGACGGCGTCGGCAAGGTCGGGAAGCTCACCCTTCGGGATCCACCAGAGGACGTTGATCAAGCCGTCGTGCTGCTGGAACCACTCCGATCGACGTCGCAGATAGCTGGCGTGACCCGACTTGTACATGAAGTGTTTGAGGGCGTCGAACGACTCCCACACGCTCATGTTCGGCGCCCACAGCGGGTCGTCGAGGCCCGGTACCGGGACGTTGCTGGACGACCCACCCTCGTCGTCCTTGAGGCGCCACACGAAGCCCGGCGTGGCCTCCGCAAGTGCGTTGATCGGATCGAGGGCGCGTCGGAACTCGGCCATCTCCGCAGCGTCGAGTGGGGCCCGGAAGAGGCCGAGGTTGAGTTGGGCGAGGTGCCAGGTCGTCACACAAGTGAGACTAGCGTCTCACTTTCAGTTGCACCACCTACGATGTGGGCGATGCCGCGATCTGACGCCGTCGAGAACCGCGAGCGGCTGCTCGAGGCGACCGGTGTGGCGCTCGACGAACTGGGCGTGGTCAGTCTGATCGATCTCGCCCGCATCACCGGGCTGTCGAGGGCGACGGTGTATCGCCACTTCTCCTCGACCGAGGACGCGGTCGAAGCGTACGTCCTCGCCGAGTTGGGTGACTTCCTCGAGTTGGGCCACCGCCCGATCGCCGAGGGCGGCGGTGTCGACCGGCTGCGCGAGC
>JBCBDK010000714.1:0-2042 GCA_038529675.1 Actinomycetota bacterium | reverse complement strand
TGATCATCGGCGTGGATCTCGTGATGCTCGGCGTCGGACGCCGGCCGAAGCTGGAGCGCCTCGACCTCGACGCGGCGGGTGTTGGGCACGGCCAACGCGGCATCGACGCCGACGACTGGGGCCGCACGAACGTCGATGGGATCTGGGCGGTCGGCGACGTCACCGGCAACACGCTCACGACGCACGGCGCCAACGCGATCGGGCGGCGAACGGTGCGGGCGATCGCGCTCCCGAAACTGCCCAAGACGGGCGACGTCCGAGCGATGGCGAACGCGGTGTACTCACGTCCGGAGATCGCAAGTGTCGGGATGAGCGTGGCAGCGGTCGAGGCGATGAGCCCGACCGGCCGACGCCGCTATCGGGTCGATCTCGCGGACATCGACCGCGGCCACACCGATGCGATCGAGCACGGGCTCGTGCTCGTCGACGTCGAGCGGTTCACCGGCAAGGTGCTCCGGGCGGCGATCGTCGGCCCGGCTGCGGCGGAGTGGATCGGCATGTTCACGATGGCGATCGATCACGGGATCGGGCTCCGCAAGTTGTTCGGCATGGTCCACCCCTACCCCGCGCACGCCCAGGCGGTCGGCCAGCTCGCCGACGACTTCGCCCGCGACACCTACCCGGCGCTGCCCAAGGAGTGGTGGGGCATGGTCCGCGGTCGGTTGCGCAACCGGTTCCGCCGGTGACACTCGCCAGTTGGTGGTCGCCTCAGACCGACGCCGGCGTTCTCGCGCAGGTCGTCGTGACACTGCTGTTCGCGATGGTGGTCGGGGTCGCCGTCCGACGTGAGCGGAGTCTGGTCACGCTCGTCGTCGGCGTCACGATGGTCGTGCTCGGCTGGTACGGGATCCGCGGTCTGCACTGAACCGTCCCGGACCAGCTCGTCGGTGAGCCGACCAGCTCGTTCCCGACCGACCGCATGCGAACCGTGTCGTGGGGCGTGCCCGGTGCCAGGCTGTCGTGGTGCGCCCCCGGCTCGTCGTCAGCGATCTCGACGGAACACTGCTCGGCACCGCCGGCCAGCTGAGCCCGACCACGATCGACGTGCTGCAGCGCCTCCGTGCCGATGGCGTGACCGTCGTCGCCGCGACCGGACGGGCACCACGTTCAGCCATGGCGCGTCTGCGTGACCTCGGTGTGGTCGACGCTCTGGTGTGCTCCAACGGGTCGATCGTCCACGACCCGGCCGACGACGAGACGGTTCGCCGCCATCCGATCGACTCCCAGCATCTTCTCGACGCGTTCCGCTCGCTCGACGCCGCCTTCGACGGTGTGGCCTGCTGCTGGGAACTCGATGACCGATACGGCTGGGATGCCGGCTTCGACCACATCGGCACCACCCACGAGGACACGACCGGGTTCGGTGTCGCCGACCGGCCGACGGAGGTCGACGTCGTCACGAAGCTGATGGTCGCCCATCCCGAACTCCGTCGGCTCGAGCTGCGGGACGCGATGCGCGAGGTGTTGGAGGTCCCCGTCACCCTCGGCTGCTCAGGCGTCGAGTTCGTCGAGATCACCGGGCATCTCGTGGACAAGGCGAGCACGGTCGCTGCGTTCGCGGTCGAGCTCGGCATCGACCGCGAGGACGTGATCGCGTTCGGCGACAACGCAAACGATCTCGAACTGCTGGCATGGGCCGGCGTCGGCGTCGCAGTCGAGAACGCGCTCCCCGAGACGAAGGAGGTTGCGGATCGGGTCATCGGGCACCACGCCGACGACGCCGTGGCCCGCCATCTCCGCGAGCTGTACACCTGACCGCGTACGGTCGTCGCCATGACGACCACACGATGGGGCATCGCGGCGACCGGCGGGATCGCGGCCAGTATGGCCGAGACGCTGAGGTCGGTCGACGGGGCCGAGATCGTCGCCGTCGGCTCCCGAACGCAGTCGGCCGCTGACGCGTTCGCCGAGCGCTTCGAGATCCCACGGGCCCACGGCTCGCACGACGCGTTGGTGGCCGACCCCGACGTCGACGTCGTGTACGTGGCGTCACCACACAACGCCCATCGCGACATGACCATCGCGGCGCTCGACGCCGGAAA
>JBCBDK010000713.1:0-2044 GCA_038529675.1 Actinomycetota bacterium | reverse complement strand
GCTCCGGAGGCGCGGTTGGGAGGGGTCCGATCTCGGCGCCGACGTGCCGATCGAGTCGCTCCTGTTCGCGCTCGGTGACGTGGCCGACGTGAAGGCGGTCGGCCTCTCGGTCACCCACCCGTCGCACCTGTCGTCCCTCGAAGCGTCGTGCGCAGCGGTTCGCGATGCTCGGCCCGATGTGCGGATCGTGGTCGGCGGGGGAGCGATCGACGACGAGGAACACGCAGTCGAGCTCGGCGCCGACGGGTATGCCGCCAGCGGTGGCGACATGCACGAGTTGCTCGACGAGTGGTTCCCGGTCGGTCGTGCGGTGCGCGGCCCCGTCGCCGGCGGCAGCTGACCGGCTGGCCGGAGCCGAGTCGCCGGCGGCCGCGGGATCGCCTACGCTCGACGTTCCCATCGGGGTGGCCTGCGATGTTCCTTGATGTCACCTGAGCAGCGCGTTCCAGTGGCGTATCGAACGTGTGTTCGATACGCTCGACGGAGTGGAGCTCGCTGCTGACCTGACCCCCGACGCCCTCCAGGACCTGCTCGCCGAGCTGGGGGATCGTGTGGCGCCGACGGCGCTGGCACGCGAACGGACGCTGCCACTCCACCCGGCGCTGCGACCGCTGTTCCCCGAGTCGGGGCTGGTGCGGGGGCGAATCCACGCGTGTTCGGGATCGGGTGCCACCACGGTCGCCATGGCCCTCGCCCGTGACGCGGTCGTCGCCGGGGCGTGGTTGGCGCTCGTCGATGTCGCCACCTTCGGCGGTGACGCTGCGACCGAACTCGGGATCCCGCTCGAGCGTGTCGTTCGGATCGACGTCGTCGACGCATCCGCCAGCGACGAAGGCGACGGTGATGCTGCTCGGCGTTGGCTCGAGGTGATGGCGGCGGTCGTCGACGGGTTCGACGTCGTGCTCGCGACGGTGCCGGCCGAGCTGCGCAGGGGTCGACCGTCGGCAGCGGTTCGTTCGCTCATCGCTCGGCTCCAGCAGCGCGGCACGGTGGTGATCACGCTCGGTCCCGTCGGTGTGCTCCCGGTCGACGTCGCGTGTTCCTCGACCGGGTCCTGGGCGGGACTCGGCAGGGGGCACGGTCTGATCCGTCGCCGGTCGATCGAGGTGGAGGCGTCGGGTCGGCGGATGCCACGGTCACGTCGCTGCTCGATCGAGCTCGCCGCTGAGGGGTCGCAGGTCGTCATGGGCGATGAGCCCGGTCCGTCGTCTCCCGATCTGTCGTCGCTCGATCCGTCGTCACAGGTCGTGGCCGAGATGCTCGCCGCCGACCTGGCCACCGGATCCGTCGACCGAGCCGTCGGCGATCGACCAAGTGGTGGGGTGGACGACCCGGGCGACGACGCCATCGATCCACCGCTCCGGCTCGCAGCAGGATGACCCGGCCGGAACGTTTCATCACGGTCTGGTGCCCGGACTGGCCGGTGGTCGCCGCCGGCCGCGGCAAGGGTGGGCCGGCTGCGGTCGTGGCGGCGCATCGTATCGTCGCCCGGTCCGACGCTGCGGCCGCCGAAGGAGTGGTGGTCGGCCAGCGCCGTCGTCAGGCGCAGTCGCGGTGCCCGTCGATCGAGCTGATCGAACACGACCCGGCGCGCGACGCCCGTGAGTTCGAGGCGATCGTCCGGGCGGTGGTCGAGATCGCACCGCGGGTCGACGTGGTCGAGCCGGGTTGGATCAGCCTCGCCGCACGCGGGCCGAGCCGCTACTTCGGCGGTGACCTCGCCGTGGCCGACCATCTGGTCTCGGTGGTCACCGCAGTCGCACCCGGGGTGTCGGTCGGTGTGGGGGTGGCCGACGGCCGATTCACTGCGAGCGTCGCCGCTCGGCTCGCGGTTCGGCGGGGTGCCCCCGTCGTGGTCGAGCCCGGAGGGTCGGCGCCGTTCTGTGCGCCGCTGTCGATCGGCTGGTTGCAGACGCTGGGCGACGCCGATGCCGACCTGGTCGACCTGTTCGTCCGGCTCGGTCTGCGACGCCTCGGTGAACTCGCCGCGCTGTCGGCGAGCGACGTGCTCGGCCGGTTCGGGCATGCCGGGGCCCACGCACAC
>JBCBDK010000712.1:0-2053 GCA_038529675.1 Actinomycetota bacterium | reverse complement strand
CTGGTCGAGCGGGCGCGTCGACAACCGGAGGTAGGTACTGCCGCCGTCGGGACGCCCGAGTCGATCGACCGCATCGCACAGCAGCCAGTCGACCTCGGTGGCGAATGCCGGTTCGGCGTAGTCGACGTCGGGGAGTTCGAGCCCGACCGACGCGGTGACGGTCGACTGGTGCGCCCCACCCTCCGGCGCGAGCGTGACACCGGACGGAGTTCCGACCACGATGAACCGGGCACCGTTGTAGAGCCCGTAGATGAACGCGTCGAGGCCGCGCAGCACGAACGGGTCGTACACCGTGCCGATCGGCAGGAGCTGCTGGCCATGGTGCTCATGGGCGAGGCCGAGCTGGCCGAGCAACATGAACAGGTTCATCTCGCTGATGCCGAGCTCGATGTGGCGACCGGCCGGCGACGGCGCCCACTTGAGCAGCCGATCGGCGCCACCGTGGTCGTCGCGATGCTCGGGCGCGTAGACGCCGGTCTTGTTGATCCAGCCGCCGAGGTTCGTCGAGATGGAGACGTCGGGCGACGTGGTGACGATCCGGTCGCCGACACCGTCGACGTCGGCGAGGCCGGCGAGCACACGGCCGAACGCCTCCTGGGTTGAGGCGGCGCCCGACGTCGCGACCGCGCGGATCCGATCGGGCAGGGCCGGACGTGGTCGCGGGATCTCTGGTGCGTTGAGCAGCTCGCCACCCACGGATGCACAGATCCGACCGGCCGGCGAGTCCGGATCGAATCGGTCCCATTCGGTCGCGTCGGTGAGGCCGTGCCGTTCCCGTTCGGCATCGATCTGCGCCGGCGTCAGCAACGCCGCGTGATTGAGCGGGTCGCCGGCGATCGGTAGACCCCAGCCCTTGATCGTGTATGCGAACACGACCGACGGACGGTCGGTCACCTCGTCGCACGCTGTGAACGCGTCGAGCAGGACCTCGAGGTCGTGGCCGCCGAGGTCGGTGACGAGGTCCTTCACCGCAGCGTCGTCCATGCCGGCGAGCGCGTCGGCAGCTGCCGGGTCGGCACCGTCGAGGAACTTCGCCCGGGCCGCCGCCGGATCGAGGGCGAAGAGCGACTGGTACGCCTCGTTCGACATCTCGTCGATCCGGTCGCGAATGGCCTCGCCGCCCGGCTGCTCGAACGCGGCGAGGAGACGACGTCCGAACTTCGCCTCCACGACGTGCCACCCTGCGTTGGCGAAGAAGTGGATGAGGCGCGTCGCGGCGATGTCGGGGATGACCCGGTCGAGGCTCTGGCGGTTCAGGTCGATCACCATCGTGAAGTCGCCGAGCCCCTGCGTCGCAGGGTCGGCGATCGCCTCCCACACGTTGCCCTCGTCGAGCTCGGCGTCGCCGACGAGTGCGATGAACCGCGAGCGGCCCGGCGACGGCGCGTCGGCGACGGGGTGGTCGTCGAGGTAGCGCTTCACCAGTGCCGAGAACAGCGGGGCGACCGCACCCAGTCCGACCGAGCCGGTCGAGAAGTCGGACACGTCGGGATCCTTCGTACGCGACGGATAGGCCTGCAGCCCACCGCGCTGACGCAGCGTGGTGAGGTACGACCGATCGAGCTCACCGGTGAGGTATTTGATCGAGTGATAGACCGGCGACGCGTGTGGCTTGACCGCCACCTTGTCGTCACCACCGAGGTGACCGAACCACAGCGCCGTCATGATCGACACCATCGACGCACACGACGCCTGATGGCCACCTACCTTCACCTCACCTCCACTGCGATGGTTGGCATGATCGACCATGCGGGTCGCCAACCACAGCACCCGCTGCTCGATCTTCCGGAGCGTGTCGAGATCGCGTTCCACGTGCCGAGTGTGCCAGCCCGGCTCAGCGAGGCGCGAGGAGCAGCCCGGTGGTCGACTGGAACGTCCGGCTGTCGAACAGCTCGGTCGCGGAGATCACGAACGCGTGACGTCCGTCAGGCGGGGCGGTCGAGGCCGCCGATTGGAACAGCGGGTCCGTAGGGGCGGTGTGCGATTCGCGGATGAGCACCACCGACCGGACAGGCGGCGCCGCGACCCCGGTCGCCGAGCCCCCCGAGCACGG
>JBCBDK010000711.1:0-2054 GCA_038529675.1 Actinomycetota bacterium | reverse complement strand
CGTCGAAGCGCTCATGACCGAGCTCCTCGGCGACGACCTGCAGGTCCGCGTCCGGCACGGTCGCCTCCGCCTTGGCGATTCGTGGGTGCGATTCCCGCTCCGACCGACCGACCTGGTGCGCTCACTCCCGCCGTCGTTCGCTGCGAAGGCCATGCGGGATACGGTCTGGGGGCCGTTCCGTTCTCGCCTCGCCCGCCGCCGGCGCACGTCGAGCGACGACACGTTCGCATCCGTGGTGCGCGACGGACTCGGGCCAGCGATGCTGGAGTCGTTCTACGGGCCCTACGCGGAGAAACTGTGGGGTCGCCACGCCGACGACATCGCCGGCGACGTAGCTCGCCGACGCATTGCGGCGGCGTCCCCCGGCAAGCTTCTCGCCAAGGTGGCAAGAGCTGCCCGCCGTGAGCCGATCGTCTTCCGCTACCCACGCCTCGGCTACGGACAAGTCGTCGATCGACTCGTCGAGCGGTGTCACGACGCCGGCGTCCGCCTGCACACCGACACGCGCGTCGAGGCGATCGACGTCGGTGCCGACCGTCCGGTCGTCACATTCGCCAGCCCCGACGGCGTCGGCGAGACGACGTTCGACCGAGTGTTCTGGACCGCGCCGGTACGACCGCTCTCCGACGTGGTGGTGTCGCCACCGAGCGCTGCGCCGAGCGTCGAGGTGGAGCATCGTGCGATGGTGCTCGTGTACCTCGTGTTCGAGGGCGACCCGGTGACCGAGTTCGATGCGCACTACCTGCCTGGACCCGACGAGTTCGCCACGCGCGTCAGCGAGCCGAGGAACTATCGCGACGGCCCCGATCCCGACGATGTCACGGTGCTCTGCGCAGAGGTGCCGTGCATCGTCGGTGACGACGTGTGGAACGCCGAGGCCGACTCGCTCGCCGAGCAGGTACTCGATGATCTGCAACGACTCGGGGTGACCGATCGCCGCCACGTGTCAGCCGAGGTGGCTCGCCTGCCCCACGTGTACCCGATCATCGGCCCTGACGATGTCGAAGCGCTGGACACCGCTCAGCGCTGGGCGCACGATCTGCCGGGCGTGAGCGTGTTCGGTCGTCAGGGTCTCACGGTCGCCGACAACCTGCATCACGTCATGGACATGGGTTTGGCTGCCGCGTCACGCCTCGGCGAAGACGGCACCTGGGACGACGCCGCGTGGCGCGGCGACTTGCAGCTCTTCGCAACTCACGTCGTCGAGGACTGAGCAAGCGTGGCCGCTTCTCAGACCTGCACGGCCGACTCCGGCGGGACGACGCGGCCGTTGACGACGCGCCACGCTGCGGGCACGCAACGGCGAAGGTAGCGACCGAGGCGGATGAATGACCGGCCAGACTCGCGGAAGTGGTACGTGATGGGCACCTCGTGGTACCGGAAGCCGCGCATGATGAGGTCGAGCGTCAGCACCTGGGCGTAGTTGTAGTCATGGGCTGACACCGTCTCGGCAGCGGCGTCGTACGACAGGACCCGATAGCCGGACTGGCCGTCGGTGACCGGCGTGCGGGACATCCAGCGCACCCAGCGGGTGAGCACCTGGTTGCCGAAGCGTCGGTGCGGACGCATGTGTTCGATCGTGCCGGCGAAGCGGCTGCCGACCACGTAGTCGGCCTCGCCGTCGAGGACCGGTGCGACGAGATTGGCGAGTTCGGCGGGGTCGTACTCTCCGTCGGCATCGCAGAACGCAACGGCTGCTGCGTTGCGAGTCACGCCGACCCGGAATCCGGTGGCGACCGCAGCGCCGAGGCCACGGTTCGGGTCATGGGTGATGACGTCGGCACCCGCACCACGGGCCACCGCCGCCGTGTTGTCGGTCGAGCCGTCGTCGACCACCACGACCTGTACGGGATGGCTGTTCACTTGAGCGGGTGCCCGCTCGATCACGCCAGCCACACGCGGTTCTTCGTTGTGGGCTGGCAAGAACAGCACGACCGGCCGATCGGCCGCAATCGGCTCGTTCGCAGCGGGTCGTTCGACAATCCCCGCCCCGGCACTCGGCACACGAAGTCGGCCGAGCAGGCTCGGCGCGGGAAGGACGGTCGCCACCAGGC
>JBCBDK010000710.1:0-2054 GCA_038529675.1 Actinomycetota bacterium | reverse complement strand
GAAAGGGAACACTCGATGAGCCGTTACACCGTGGCCCGCGACTACAGGGCCGTCCACAAGTCGTCACCGATCGCCTTCACTAAGGGCGCTGACGTCGACGTCGACGACGACACCGCCACGTGGGTCAACCGTGACTCGCCCGGCTGCCTCGTCCCAGCGAAGCCCGCAGCGTCTCCCAAGTCGGCGAAGGCCTCGACTCGGAAGACGACAAGCTCCGTCGAGGACTGATCATCGATGGCCTGGCCGCATCGCCCCGCCACCACCGACGACGTATGGCCCGAAGCCGAAGACCTGTTCAGGTGGATCAGGGAAGAGTCGGTCGCTGCCACGTCTGACAGCATCGTCGGTGACGCGTTCCGGACTGCCGATCAGCTGCTCCGGTCGAGGATCTCACCAGACCTGCTGACACAGAGGGCAACGGAGGCCGGCATCGAGACCGATCCTGACGCCGCCGCCTTCGACGCCGCCACCCTCGAGGCGTGGTGCCCCGCCTACGTTCGCCAGGCCATCTTGATCCGGGCCGCAGCGATCTACACCCGCCGCGACTCCACGAATGGCACCATCGCATTCGCCGAGTTCGCAGTCCGCGTCGCAAAGCGCGACCCTGACGTCGACGAGCTGATGCGTCCGGTCGTGTCGGTGCTGGTCTGATGAGCCTCACGCTCGACGATGCCCTGATCGGGCTCGCACAGCTCCTCGACGACGGTCTCGGCAGCCAGGTCGTCGTGTCGCCCACCGTGCCGTCGACAGTGCGGTCGGCCGGCGGCCATCTCGTGTACTCGCTGTCGTTCACGGAGAACGGCGCAACGTTCTGCAAGGCGGCCGCGTCGATCACGCTCGTGCTCCTCGCCCCGGCCGGCGGCGACTTTGCCGAGTCGCAGCGCTGGGCCGCCCGTCAGGCGATGCGCGTCGCCTCACTCGTCCGCAACGCCGACGTCGCTGGCCAGAAGGCCCCGAAGGTGTTGCGTGCCGAGCCCGGCCAGCTCGACATCAAGCGCGGTCTGTTCGGCGTCCGAATCGACTTCGCGCCGATGCTCGTCCACTACGCCGAGGAGGACTGATGCCCGCCAACACCCGACCCAAGAAGTTCTACGCCGTCCGCGACTTCACGCACGACGGCCACAAGTTCACCACCGGCGACGAGGTGCCCCCAGGGCGCACGTTGACGGCGGTGGTCCGCTACGACGGCGACAACCAGTTCGTCGCGAGCAGACGTCCCGCCCGTTCGGGCACCGACACACAGCCCGAGGAGGCCTGATCATGCCCGTCACCTTCACCGATGGAATCACCATCGACGACCCGTCGGTCGTGATCGACGGCATCGAGTTCAAGTGCACGTCCCGGTCGGCGATGCTGACCGGCGAGGACGACGTCGTCGACAAGTCGAACTACTGCGACCCGAAGGGCACCCGCCCGGGTGCAACGGACTGGCAGGCCGAGTTCGAGCTCGAGCTCAGCTACGGCATCGCCGGTGGGTCGGTCGACGGCAACGAGACCGATGCCGGCACGTGGAACACGATCCACGGGTGGCGCAAGCAGCGCAAGACGTTCGTCATCCGACCGTCCGAGGCCAGCGCGGTGGCCGACGACAATCCGGCGGCGACGTTCGACGCGTACGTGCCGACGATCGACTTCATGAACAGTGAGGTCGCCGCGACCGAGACGCAGCGGTTCACGCTCACGGTCACCCCGATCGGTGACCCGGTCTTCGCGACGTCGTGACCTCTCCCGTTCGCGTCGAGGGTGCCCGCGAAGTTCGCAAGGCGCTGCGCGACGCGAACGGGAACCTCGACGATCTCAAGGCCGTTCACGCTGACGCCGCCGAGGTCGTCGAAGACGCCGTCGACCCCCCGTACCTGACCGGGCGGACCGCGGCCTCGGTGCGGTCGTCCGGCCAAGCGTCAGGCGGTGTCGTCCGTGCCGGGTTCGCCCGCCTCGTCTGGGTGCCGGTCATCCACTTCGGGTGGGCCGACCACAACATCGAACCCCAGCCGTACCTGTACGACGCGCTCGACGAGCGCCGAACCCAGGTCGTCGACGTCTACCGCAAGGGC
>JBCBDK010000709.1:0-2055 GCA_038529675.1 Actinomycetota bacterium | reverse complement strand
ATCGCGTTGCGCAGACTCTCGACATAGTCGTCGGCGATGTCGCCGGGGGTGAGGGATGCGCGGCGCCGTTCGCCGTGCACGCGGACCTGCTCGCTGAGGTGGAGCGCCAGATCGAGCTTGGTGGGGAAGTGGTAGGTGAGGTTCCCCTGGCTGATGCCGACCTCGTGGGCGATCTCGGTGAGGGTCGTCGAGGCGTAGCCCTTGCGGTTGAAAAGGCGCAGGGCAGCGGCGGTGATGCGGTCGGCGGTGCTCACAGAGCCTCCAGCTTCGTACGTGATGGACGTCACGTTGTGTCTCTAGGTAGCGGAACCTAATCTCTAGGTATCACTACCTAATCGAAGGAGCACTCCATGTCTGCACCCGCGATCGAGCTCGACTCGCTGACCCGCTCGAACTGGACGACCGACGAAGCCGCCAACGCTGCGTTGGTCGCCCATTTCGTCCGGCTGTTGATGAACGAACACGACTTCGACGCTGTCCAGCGGCTGTACGGCAACGACTCGTACGTCCAGCACAACCATGGGATCGCCGAGGGGATCGAAGGCGTCATCGCGACGGTCGCCGATCTGGTGAAGCGCTTTCCCGAGTACAGCTACGACGTGAAGCACATCCACGTCGACGGCGACACGGTCATCTTCCACTCGCACGCCACCCTGAAGGCCAAGCACCGCGGCGATGACCGCAAGGGCTTCAACATCATCGATCGCTGGCGGATCGCCGACGGCCAGATCGTCGAGCACTGGGATGCGATCCAGCCGATCGATCGATTCGGGCGGATCTATGCACTCATGGTCGGCGGCAAGGTGCGCAACGGCAACGGCACCTACTGATTCAGCCGGCGAGCCAGGCCCGGTACGCCGCGCCGTCCGCCTCGATCGCCGTGGCCCGCTCAGCGGGTGTCGGATCGTCGGGCAGTTGCATGTAGCGCGGGTACTCGGCGGCGGCGAGCACGTCTCGCCAGTCGGCGACGGCGGTGTCGACTGCGGATCGGAGCGCATCGAGATCGCCGCCCGAGAGCTTGATCACGGCGGCACTCACCCGGGCGACGGCGCCGGGGTGGGTGCCCGACAGCGCGCCGAGCATCGCCTGGGCGGCATCGGCAGCCGGCCCGAACTCTCGGGCAAGGAGGCGAGCGACGTCGTCGGCGTCGATGTTCGGGACGGGCTGGTTCATCGTGGGGCTCCGTCGACGAAGCGCAGGGTCTTGAGGATCGCCCCGTCGATGAGCTGGCGTTCGGCGGGTCCGAGGATCGACTGGCCGGACTTCTTGTCGCTGGCGAATGCGTCGGGCATCTGTTCAGTGTCGTCGTCGGGCTCGGCGAGCGGTCGGATGCCATGCCGACGGCTGGCTGGGTTGGGGTTAGCCTCGGGCCCATGTTCATCAACGGGCAGTGGGTCGACGCCATCGACGGGGGCACGTTCGCCGTCACCAATCCCGCGACGGGCGAGGTCATCGGGGAGATGCCCGACGGCGGCGCAGCAGACGCGACGGCGGCGATCGACGCCGCGCATGCCGCTCAACGCAACTGGGGTGCCACGACCGCCTACAGCCGAGCCGACCTCCTCATGGGCGCCTGGCGGCTGATGGGGGAGCGGTCGGCGGAGCTGGCGGCCCTGATGACCGAAGAGCAGGGCAAGCCGCTGAAGGCGAGCCGCGCCGAGGTGACCTATGGCGCGGACTTCCTGCGCTGGTTCGCCGAGGAGGCGCGACGGATCACCGGTGAGTGGCTGCCGTCGGGGCGGCCCGATCAGCGGTTCTTGTCGGTGAAGACCCCGGTCGGTGTCGTCGCCGCCGTGACGCCGTGGAACTACCCGATGTCGATGCTGACCCGGAAGATGGGGCCGGCGCTCGCCGCCGGGTGCACGCTCGTGCTCAAGCCGGCCGAAGCCACACCGTTGTGTGCGAAGGCGATCTTCGAGTGCTTCATCGACGCCGGTGTGCCCGATGGGGTCATCAACATGGTCACCGCTTCCGACCCGAAGCCGATCGGCGAAGTTTTCACCGGCGACCCGCGGGTGAAGAAGCTCACGTTCACCGGCTCGACCGCCGTCGGCC
>JBCBDK010000708.1:0-2060 GCA_038529675.1 Actinomycetota bacterium | reverse complement strand
GCGAACTCCTGCCACGGATCGGCCTGGGTGGCCTTGAGCGACAGCGAGATGCGCGCGCGGCTGAAGTCGACGTCGAGCACCTGCACCTTGACCGGATCGCCCACCGCGACGACCGAACCCGGGTGATCGACGTGCTTCCAGGACAGCTCCGAGACGTGGATGAGGCCGTCCATGCCACCGAGATCGACGAACGCACCGAAGGACACGACGCTGGACACGGTGCCTTCGCGGACCTCGCCGACCTTGAGGTTGTTGAGGAACTGGTCGCGGGTCTCCTTCTGGTTCTCCTCCAGGTAGGCGCGACGGCTGAGCACGACGTTGTTGCGGTTCTTGTCGAGCTCGATGATCTTGGCCTGGACCTGGGTGCCGATGTACGGCTGGAGGTCGCGGACACGGCGCAGCTCGACGAGGGACGCCGGGAGGAAGCCGCGGAGACCGATGTCGACGATCAGGCCGCCCTTCACGACCTCGATGACGGGACCGGAGACGACCTCGTCGTTCTCCTTCTTCTGCTCGATGTCGCCCCACGCCCGCTCATACTGAGCCCTCTTCTTGGAAAGGACGAGACGGCCTTCCTTGTCCTCCTTGGTGAGGACGAGTGCTTCGACCTGCTCACCGATGCCGACGACCTCGGAGGGGTCGACATCGTTGCGGATGCTGAGCTCGCGGCTCGGGATGACGCCCTCGGACTTGTAGCCGATGTCGAGCAGCACCTCGTCGCGGTCGATCTTGACGACGGTGCCGTTCACCATCTGGCCGTCCTCGACCTCGACCATCGTGCCCGCGATGGCGTCCTCGAAGGACATGCCGAGGTCGTCGGAGATGATCTCGCGCGGGGTGTAGTTGCCCTCGTCGTCGAAGGTGCCGAAGCCGGTCTCACCGCCGGCGTCAGCGGTCGTGATGATCGTCTCGGTGCTGGCTGCGTCGGCAGCCGCTTCGGTTGCTGCCGCTTCGGTTGCTGCCGCTTCGGCAGTCGTGTCGGGCGTCGTGGAAGTGTCGGACAAGGGAATCGTGCTTTCGGATACGGACGAAGTCGAGTGGTCAGGATGGTGCTGCGAACTCGGGTGGAATCCACAACGGTGTGCCGGGCGCGAAGCCGCGATCGGCGGGCGTCCATGGTACCAGGGGCCCAGCTGCCACACACCGTGACCGATCGACGCGCGCTGGTGGAGACACGCGCCGGTGGAAGGGTGTCAGCCGGCCCGCGGGAGCTGGCCGACTCGGTGCCGATCGATTGCCAGTTCGAGGCACTGCAACGGGTTCCTGCTCGGGCACCCGCCGTCGCCGAGCACCTCGGCCGACGCAGCGGTTCGCTCGAGCCAGCGCCTCCACGGCGAGTCGGCGTCCAGTTCGGCCAGCTGCGCCAGCCGATCGCGGTACGGAGCGTCCGGGGGCGCTCGTTCGGTCAGGAACGTCACCAGGTCCGGGTCGACATCGCTAACGACGAGCCGAGCGGTGATCGCCGCGTCGATGCCTCCGGCCTGCTCCGGCAGGATCAACCCCGCGGCGACCAGGTCGTCGATGAGCGTGAGGTCGACGATCTGGAACGGCAGGCCACCGAGCTCCACGACGAGTTCGTCGAGGATCGGAGCCCGACCACCGAGCAGGATCAGGTCGACGCGCGGGTGCAGCGCGATCGCCTGGATCGGCGCGTCGCGCGAGTGGCCGACGCGCCCGTCCACGACCGGCTCGAGCCGCGAACCGACCGCGCGGGTCAAGCCGCCCTGGTCGAACACGAACACCCGGCCACCGCCGAGCTGCGACGCGAAGGCGAACTGGCCGATCGCACCGACCGACACGCCGATCTCCTGATCGAGGCGGTCCGCGACGTCCGCGGCGACGCGTCCCGCCTGGTACAGGAAGGACTCGTTGGCGGCGCCGAAGTCATGCAGGTTCGGGTTCTGGCCGGCGTAGAACACCGCTTCGTCGACGATCCCGTGGATCATCGCGTCGCTGCCCCCGTCGGCGGCACGCTTGCGCGAGCACATCGGCAGGATCGTCACGATGAGCACCGCTGTGACGACGACACCGACCGACGGACCGAGCAGCCGACCCGGCGA
>JBCBDK010000707.1:0-2061 GCA_038529675.1 Actinomycetota bacterium | reverse complement strand
GTGCGCCTTGAGCCCCCGCACCGTCGCGACGAGCACAGCTGCGTCGGGGGCGAGGCCCGATGCCCGACACTTGATGTTGAAGAACCGCTCAGCACCCATGTCGGCGCCGAACCCCGCCTCGGTGATGAGGAAGTCGCCCATGTGGATGCCGATCCGGTCGGCGACGATCGAGCTGTTGCCGGTGGCGATGTTGCCGAACGGGCCGGTGTGGACTAGTGCCGGCGTGTTCTCCAGCGTCTGCATCAGGTTCGGCTTGATCGCTTCCCGCAGGATCACCGCCATCGAGCCGGCGACCTGCAGGTCGTCCGCAGTGACGGGGGTACCCGGCTGTCCTCCCTTCGATGCGGTGTAGCCGACGACGATCCGGCCGAGGCGTTCCCGGAGGTCGCTCAGCGACGTGCAGAGCGCGAGCGTCGCCATCACCTCGGACGCGGCGGTGATGTCGAAGCCGGTCTCGCGGGGCACACCGTCGAGCCGCCCGCCCAGCCCGACGACCGTGTTGCGGAGCGCACGATCGTTGACGTCGATCACCCGACGCCACGTGATGTTGTGGAGATCGAGCCCCGACTCGTTGCCGTGGTAGAGGTGCGCGTCGAGGGCCGCCGAGCACATGTTGTGTGCCGCCGTGACCGCGTGCATGTCGCCGGTGAGGTGGAGGTTGAGGAGTTCCATCGGCACGACCTGGCTGTAGCCACCGCCGGCGGCGCCGCCCTTGATCCCGAACGTCGGGCCCATCGAGGGCTGGCGGATCGCGATCGTCGCCGACTTGTCGAGGTGGCGGAACGCCTGCCCGAGGCCGACCGTCGTCGTCGTCTTGCCCTCACCGAGCGGCGTCGGCGTGATCGCCGAGACGACGACGTACTTCGCGGTCGGTCGGTCGGCCATCTTGTCGATGGCCTGGAGCCCGATCTTGGCGGCGCCCGAGCCGTACGGCTCGAGGCACTCGAGCGGGATGCCGGCGCTGCCCGCCACGTCCGCGAGCGGCTTCAGTTCGGCGCGGCTGGCGATCTCGAGATCGGAGGGAAACGACATGTGGAGACTCCCGGAGCATCGGTGATGTTCCACGATGTGGAACAGTTCCATCATACAGAACACCCTGCCGTGTGTCGAGCGGCACACGGCCGTACCCGTGGGCGCAACGTGGGGCGGCACATCGGGCGACGGGTGAACGTGAGGAAAGGGTGATGGGTCGAACCGTACGCTCGATGCGGTGTCGGAGCTGCGACCACCCGTCCTGCGATCGAAGCTGCGTCGGCCGGTCTCGATGTTCGAGCTGGTGGAGCGGACCCGGCTCATCGACCGACTCGCGACCTCGACGACGGCGATCTGCGTGGTGACCGCACCGCCCGGCTACGGCAAGACGACGCTGGTCGCCCGCGCGATCGATCGGTTCGAGACGCCGACCGCCTGGCTCACCATCGACGTCGCCGACGACACCCCCGTCCGGTTCTGGAGCCACGTCGCCGCCTCACTGGTGGACGTCGGCGTCGACACCGACGCTGCGCTGGCACCGTTGCTCGACGGCCGAACCGACCTGGCGATCGATCAGCTCATCGCTGCGGTGGAGGTCCACCCCGAGTCGATCGTGCTCGTGCTCGACGACGTCCACGAGCTCGCGGACGAGCGCGTCCTGGTCGGCCTCGAGCGATTTCTCGCCACGCCACCGGCCGGTCTCCGATCGGTGCTCACGACGCGACACGACATCGACCTCGGCCTCGCGCGGTTGCGACTCGGGGGCGACGTCCTCGATCTCGGCGCCACCGATCTGGCCTTCACCCTGAACGAGGGGCGCGAGGCACTGGCGACCGAACTCGAGGTGGGCCTGCTCGACGACGCGTCGGCCGATCGGCTCGTGAGCGAGCTCGAAGGGTGGCCGGCGGGCCTTCGCCTCGCGCAGCTCGCGTTGCGCACGGCGCCGGCCGCTTCCGAGCGCGACGTGCTCGATGCGGTCAGCGGCGCATCCCCCGAGGTCGCGGACTATCTGGCTGCGGAGGTCATCGGCTCGAGCGACACCGAGCTGCGCGACTTCCTGCTCGACACCAGCATCCTGCTCGACCTCAC
>JBCBDK010000706.1:0-2065 GCA_038529675.1 Actinomycetota bacterium | reverse complement strand
CCGCCCCGTGACGACGGGGCGGCTCATCGAGAACCCCCGACGGGTGGGCCGAGCCTGCCTAGTGAACTGGCTGGCGTGCACAGCGCCAGACGCAGCACGTAACGCGTGCTCTACCGCATGGACAACGACGCTCGTGAGGTCATCGTGTTGAGGATCGAACACCGAGGAGACGTCTACCGACGTCGATGACACGAGCGGTATGTGCCGATCTGCGTGATTTGGGGACTCGGTGGGAGATGATGTTCTGATCGGGTTGCGTTGAGGTGATGGGCGTCGGGTCGACGCCGCTTTACTCTTGCGGTGTGGACCTCGAGGAGATCTGGACCGAGATCTCGCAGGCTCCGCCGTCCGACTACCAAACTCGCCAACTGATCGACGAAGCGCATGCCATCTCGGTTGCGGTCGATACGGAACGTTCACGTGAGTTGGCCCCAGCACTCGCTGCTCTGTACTTCGACAACGCTCGCAGCGCCGCTGAACTCGTCCCGGTCCTCAACGCGGTCAACGCGTTGTTGAGAGCGGTTGACCGATCCCCCGACGCAGAGTCTGAGTACGAGCCTCGAGCTGTCCTGACCGCTGCGAGCGATGGGGCTCGCAAGCTCCTCGATCGGCTGGCAGCTGATATCGATGAGCACGCCGACCTGCCTGCCGGTGCCGCGTCTCGTCAGCTCGCAGCAAGCGTCGCTGGTCAGGTGTTGAGGGTGCATCGGCTTCACCCGACGGTTGCGAGTCTCCGGCTGTACGCACTTGCTTCGTTCGCGATCTACGCAGTGCTCGTTCCCGCCAACTGACCCGGTAGCGCTGGGCGAGTCCCGTCTCGACGCTCGCCGATTCTTCCCCGCAGACTTGCGCGGAGGTCAGTCGTCCCCGAATGGAGCGCCGTGCGAAGTGGCGGCTGCGCGACTGCGCAGGATGGTGCGAACGATTCCGAGCTTGTCGGCGGGATCAATGCCCGCGAGGACTCCGGCCTTCACGGTTCGCCCGACGGTGTCACGGAATTCTGGAACAGGGGCCGCCTGTGCGATGAGACTGACGTTGTCCCGGTAGATGCGAAGCCGCGCGAACGGAATCGAGGTCGTTCGAGTGACGGTCGTCAGGGTGATGCCCTCAGCATCGACGAAGACCCCGCACTTGGTGAAACGCCAGATCAACACGGCCAGACCAACGACCTCTGCGACGAAGACAACACCGGCTCCGAGACTGGATTTCATCCCAGCATCGGCGATGAACGGCACCAAGAGCACCAACGACAGAGCGCCATAGGTCAGCAGCGAGAATACGACGTACTGCCACGTCACGGTGAAGATCGTCTCGTGTGACCGCGTCACCATCGGCCCATCGAAGACCGCAAAATCCTGACGATCGTGCCCCTGCTCACAGCGACGACGACGGTAACGGTTGCACATTCTCGAGCGGGTGACCGAGCGCGTACGTGATGCCATGAAGAGCGAGGGGGCCGCCTCGCTCGTGGGCCCGAGTAAGACTCGGGCTTGCTTGACAACACGATGCGAGGAGGCCCCGTCATGGGACATTACGTGGGAATTGACCTTCAACGGCGCAGGTCGGTGATTGTTGTCTTGGATCAGGACGGCGAGGAGCTCTGGAACCGCAAGATCGAGAACACTCCAGAGAATCTCGCCGCAGCGATCCGTGACGCCGGTCCGGATCCGGAGGTGGTGATCGAAGCCACCTGGGGCTGGTATTGGGCCGCAGACGTCGTCACCGAAGCGGGTGGGATCGTGCATTTGGCGCATCCGTTGGGGATCGCGGCGTTCGACAACCGGCGGGTGAAGACCGATAAGATCGGCGCCCGTCTGCTCGCGGATCTGCTCAGGATGGGGATGCTGCCCGAAGCATGGATTGCTCCGGCACCGATCCGTGAGCAACGCGAACTGGTCCGCTATCGACGCAAGCTCTCCCAGCTGCGGGCCGGGTTGAAGATCCAGGTGCATGCGGTGATCGGCAAGGAAGGGTTGATCCCGCCGATCAAGCATCTGTGGGGCCCGGGCGGCAAGGACTGGCTCGACGACACGACCATGGCCGAAGCGTTCGAGGACCGCCTCCG
>JBCBDK010000705.1:0-2067 GCA_038529675.1 Actinomycetota bacterium | reverse complement strand
AGATGCGCGCGCCCGCCTTGTAGGTGTCGTCGGGGAACGGTGCGTCGTACGCAGCGACCTCACCGGAGGACAGTTCCGTCGTCGTCGCGCTCTGGAGCAGGAAGCCGATGTCGAAGACCTCGGTCGTCTGGCTGAAGTTCTGCCACGCGAGGAACGCATCGCTCGGCGCATGTTCGCCGGTCGGGAGCCCGGTGTTGCCGATGATGACCCGTGCGAAACGGTCGGGGTTCTCCGCGACGAGTCGCAGCCCGACGAGCCCGCCCCAGTCCTGGCCGAAGAAGGTGGCGTCTCGGAGGTCGAGGTGGTCGATGATCGCCGCCTGCATCCATGCGACGTGACGGGCGTAGGTGTAGTCCGAGGTCGCGGTCGGCTTGTCGCTCTTGCCGAAGCCGACGAGGTCGGGCGCGATCACCCGGAGCCCGGCATCGACGAACGTCGGAATCATCTTGCGGTAGAGGTAGCTCCACGAAGGTTCACCGTGCATCGCCAACACGACCGGGCCGTCGGCCGGGCCCTCGTCGAGATAGTGGACTCGGAGCGTGCCGCCCGGCTCGGCATCGTCGAGGTCGTCGACCTCGACGTAGTTCGGAGCGAACGGATAGCCGGGCAGGTCGGCGAAGCGGTCGTCGGGTGTACGGAGTGCATGCATGGCGGTGGTCCTGTTCAGGTGGGGACGAAGAGCCCCGTCGTCTCGATGTTGAGTTGGCCGGCCAACCCGGCGGTTCGATGGACGGTGATCTCCTGATATGCGTCCGAGGTGGCCATGGCGAGCAGCGCGCCACGGTTCGGATACTCGACGACGGCGACCTGATCCCACAAGTCGTCCGCCTGGCCGAGCATGAGCCAGCTGACCGCACCGGAGAACACGACGCGTCCACCGTGGTCGGCGACGAGCGGTGCGACGCCGGCGCCGTAGAGCGCGTACGCGTCGCGGCCGCTGAGTTCGGTCTGGCGACCGTCGTCGTACTCGGCGCGCTCCTTGAACTTGAGGAGGTTGACCATGTAGATCGGCCCGTCCGGCCCGGGTTCGGTCAGCTGGGCGAGCTGGTCGGGATCGCTCGGCGAGACCTCGTTGGTGACGTGCATTTCGTGCATCAGCTGGCTCCGTTCTGGTGGTTCGTATCGATGCCATCGAGGTCGCCGCTGACGCGCACTCGGTGCAGGTCGTCGCCGACCTCGATCGTGCCGTCGAAGTGGGCGGCGGCCCGCGCCCGCCAGTCGTCGTGGGTGCCGCTCATCGGCATCGGCGGAACGTAGTGGGTGAGGATCAGCGTGGACAGCTCCGCTCGAGCGGCGGTTGCGGCCGCTTCCTCCGGCGACGAGTGATAGCTGAGGGTGTCCTTCATCCGCTGCAGTGGGGCGTGTTCGATCATGTCCTTGCGGATCACGGTGTGGACCAGCGCGTCCGCGCCGTCACACAGCCGGTCGAGGCCGGCACACGGGACGGTGTCGCCGGCGGCGACGACCGATGCCCCGCCGTGGTCGAAGCGGTAGCCGATGCTCGGTTCGACCGGCTTGTGGTCGGTCGGCGCACAGGTGATCGTGACGGCACCGCCCTGACCGTCGGGGAGTTCGACGACGCCGTCGCTCACCTCGATCACCGTCACCGGTGGGCGATGGTCGAGGTCGTCGTGATGCGCGATCCGGTACTCGATGTCCGGCTCGAGCGAGGCGAGCAGGTGGTCGACGACGTGCTGGGTTCCGACCGGGCCGACGATCGTGAGCGGAGTCGGCTCGAAGGTCATGACCCAGCGGGTCGTGATCACGTCGTTGAGGTCGGTGATGTGGTCGCTGTGGAGATGCGTGAGCAGCACGGCGGTCAGGTTCGGCGCGCCGAGCATGCTGGCCGCCAGCCGCATGAGCACACCCCGGCCGGCGTCGACGAGATAGTGCTCGGCGTCAGCCCCCTCCCCCGCCGAGACCAGCGTGGACGGCCCGGCTCGGTCCGGCGCAGGGATCGGCGACCCCGTCCCCAACAACGTCACGTCCAAACTCACGTCGTCGTCCCCACACCCATCCCCCTCCGTGTCAGACACACGTGGGGACGGTGTCTGACACACGTGGGGA
>JBCBDK010000704.1:0-2067 GCA_038529675.1 Actinomycetota bacterium | reverse complement strand
AGAAGCCGAGACGAGCCGTAACCGTTGACAGCAGCTCGTCGATGGGCACGCGAACCTGCTCCATCGTGTCGCGGTCGCGGACCGTGACCGCGTTGTCGTCGAGCGAATCGAAGTCGACCGTGACGGCGAGCGGCGTGCCGATCTCGTCCTGGCGGCGGTACCGCTTGCCGATGTTCTGCGTCTCGTCGTAGTCGACCATGTAGCGGTCGGCGAGCATCGCCCGGACCTTCTGGGCGAGTGGCGTGAGCGTGTCCTTCTTGGACAGCGGGAGCACGGCGACCTTGTACGGGGCGAGGCGCGGATGGAGCCGCAGGACGACGCGGGTCTCGTCGTTGATCACGTCCTCGTCGTAGGCCGCGAGCAGGAACGCCGCCATGGTGCGCGTGGCGCCGGCGGCGGGTTCGATCACGTGCGGGACGTACCGCTCGTTGGTCTGCGGATCGAAGTAGTCGAGCCGCTCCCCCGACGCCTCCGCGTGGGCCTTCAGGTCGTAGTCGGTGCGGTTGGCGATGCCCTCGAGTTCATCGAAGCCCCACGGGAACTTGAACTCCACGTCGGCCGTGCCGGTCGAGTAGTGAGACAACTCGTCGGCGTCGTGGGGGCGGAGCAGCAACATGTCCTCGGGGATGCCGTGCTCGACGTACCACTGGAGCCGGGCGTTGCACCAGTACTCGTACCAGTCGGCGCTCTCGGCGGGCGGCACGAAGAACTCGAGCTCCATCTGCTCGAACTCGCGGGTGCGGAAGATCCAGTTCTGCGGGGTGATCTCGTTGCGGAAGCTCTTGCCGACCTGGGCGATGCCGAACGGTGGCTTCTTGCGGGCGGTCTGGAGCACCTGGCCGAAGTTGGTGAACATGCCCTGGGCGGTCTCGGGCCGGAGGAAGGCGTCGGAGCCGGCGCCCTCGACCGGGCCGGCCTGGGTCTTGAACATCAGGTTGAACTCACGCGCCTCGGTGAACGACTTCACGGCACCACAGTTCGGGCACACGTCGGGGTCGTCGAGTTTGTCGAGTCGGAACCGGTTCTTGCAGCTCGTGCAGTCGACCAGCGGGTCGGTGAAGTTCGAGAGGTGCCCCGACGCCTCCCACACCTGCGGCGGGCCGAGAATCGCCGCGTCGATGAGCACGACGTCGTCGCGCTGCTGGACTATCGAACGGATCCACGCTTCTTTGACGTTGCGGAGCAGCAGCGAGCCGAGCGGACCGTAGTCGTACGTCGAACGGAACCCGCCGTAGATCTCGGCGGACTGGTAGACGAAGCCACGGCGCTTGCAGAGGCTGACGATCTGATCGAGGTCGGTCGCAGGCATACGGCTGGCCAGGCTACGGCCCGACGCCGTGACTAGCGTCCGGCCGGTGCGTGTGTTCGTCACCCACTCCCCCGAGGACCTCGACGCCTACTACGCGAACGCGCTCGTCGAGTTGCGCGACGTCGCCGACGTCGTGCTCAACCCGCTCGACCGTGACCTCGCGACACCCGAGTTGATCGACGCCTGCGAGGGCTGCGACGTGGTGGTCGCCCATCGGTCGACGCCCGGTGAGGTAGCGCTGTTCCAGGCTCGGCCCGAACTCGTCGCGTTCCTCCGGTGTGCGGTCGACATCTCGACGATCGACGTCGACGCTGCCTCCGACGCCGGCGTGCTCGTCGCACGCGCCGACACGAGCTACGTCGCCTCGACGGCCGAACTCGCGCTCGGGCTCTACCTGGCGACGGCACGCCACATCGCCACCTCCACCGCCGAGTATCGGCAGGGCATCGAGCCGGCACAGCGGCAGGGTCGCCAGCTCGCCGGCAAGGTCGCCGGTGTGATCGGCCACGGTGCGATCGGCTCGTATCTCGCACGGTTGCTGACGTCGTTGGGGCTGACGGTGCTCGTGCACGACCCCCACGTCGATGCGGGCTCGATCGCGCACGAGGTCGTGTCGCTCCCGGAGCTGCTGCGTCGCTCCGACGTCGTCTTCCCGCTCGCTCCGGGCAACCTGCCCGAGACGACGGGGATGATCGACGCCGATGCGCTCGCAGCCATGCCCGCCGGCTCGACGCTGATCAACGTGTCGCGAGGTGAGC
>JBCBDK010000703.1:0-2074 GCA_038529675.1 Actinomycetota bacterium | reverse complement strand
ACGATCTCGGCGATGTGGCTTGCCGTGTAGATGCTCAGCGCGAGCGTGAGCGCGATGTAGGCATCGTTCGTCGTGAGGCCGCCCTCGATCAGGCGCCCGCTCTCGGATACCTCCGGGAACGACCAGCGCAGCGGGCCGCCAAGTGCCAGGAAGGCGACGACACCGACGCCGGCGAGCACGCCGAACGACCACAGCACGCGGCGATGTGGCTGACCGGTCGCTTCGTTCACCCTGGTCCGCCAGCGCCACACCCCGACGGCGACGGCGACGACGACGAGCATGATGATCCAGAACGCGCCGGTGTTGCCGTCGCTCGCGACCGATGGGAAGCCCCATCGGCTCTTGGAGTAGATGAGCAGGTTCGAGTCGCTGCCGGGGACGCCGACCGTGCCGGGCGGATTGCTCGGGTTGAAGAGCGGGAAGGGTCCGAACGTGAACAGGCTCTGCCAGAAGAAGATGATGATGACGAGCACCGGGATGTTTCGGAACGTCTCGACGTACAGCGTTGAGAGCTTGCGGACGACCCAGTTGGTCGAGAGCCGCCCGATGCCGACGATGGTGCCGAGCACGAGTGCGATCGCGATGCCGACGAAGGCGACGGCGGCCGTGTTCCGGACGCCGACCCAGATCAGGTGGCGCAGCGGTGACTGCGGATCAAACGGAGAGTCACGTACGGCGAACCCGGCGGGCTTGTCGGCGAGGTCGCCCCAGGCCTCGAGGTCGAACGGCGAGGGAATGCCCTGCCGGTCGAGGCCGGTCGCGAGGTTGCCGAAGAGCCATCGCAGCAGCAGGCCGACGGCGATGAGCGTGCCGACCTGCGCGGCGACGCGGATGACGCGCACATCGCGCCAGAACGGTGGTCGCGTCGACATCGCCGACGAGGTCGACGATGAGAACGCCGGTGTCTCCGCCACGCGGACGTGTCCCCCAGTGAGTAGTTACGGAACACACGAGGAGTGGAGCCCGGGCCGCTGCCCGAGCTCCACCCTCGTGTCAGGTCAACCGGCGATCAACGAGTGATCGACCGAGAGTGGTCGGTCGTCGTCGATCAGCGGTACGGCGGCACGTACATGAGGCCACCGTTGGTCCACAGGTCGTTCGGCGACCCTTCGAGCTGGAGACCGATCGGCACGATGTGCGCGTTGTAGATCTCCTCGTAGTTGCCGACCTGTTCGACGACCTGCACGGCGAAGTCGGCCGGGAGGCCGAGCCCTGCGTCGAAGCCGTCGGACTGTCCGACAAACCGCTGGATGTTCGGGTCGTCGCCGGAGTAGGCGCCGATCGTCGACGAGTCGAGACCGAACTCCCACGCCTGCACGGTCGCCATGACGGCCCACTCGACGGCCTGCGCCCATTCGGTGTCGCCGTCGGCGACCACGGGGCCGAGCGGCTCCTTCGAGATCACCTCGGCCATGATGAACTGGCCGGCGCCACCTTCGCCCTCGATCGTCGCCTTGAAGGCGGCGAGCTGGCTGGCGTCGGAGGTCCATGCCTCACACTGGCCCTCTTCGTAGGCCGGGCGGAGCTGGGTGTTGTCCTCGAACACGACCGGCGTGAACGGGATGCCGCGCGCATTGAACACCGAGGTCAGGTTGAGTTCGGTGGTGGTGCCCGACAGCACGCAAATGCTCGCGTCGGCGAGATCCTCGAGCGTCGTGAAGCCGGTGTCGGCCGGAACCATCATGCCCTGGCCGTCGTAGAAGGTGGTGAACAGGAAGTTCGCACCTTCGACGCCGTCTCGAGTCGCCGTCCACGTGGTGTTGCGGATGAGGACGTCGATCTCGCCGGACTGGAGCGCGGTGAAGCGCGCCTCGGCGGTGAGCGGCACGAAATCGACGGCGTTGGCGTCGCCGAGCACCGCTGCGGCCACGACTCGGCAGTAGTCGATGTCGAACCCGGCGAACTCGCCGGCGTCGTCGACGATTCCGAACCCGGGCAGCGTGTCGTTGCCGCCACAGATCAACGTCCCACGATCCTGCACGGCAGCGAGGCGTCCGCCCTCGCTCTGGGTGACCTCGACCACATCGTCGCCGTCGTCGTCGCCGTCGTCGCCGTCATCGCCGGCGTCGTCGTC
>JBCBDK010000702.1:0-2074 GCA_038529675.1 Actinomycetota bacterium | reverse complement strand
CACGACCGACGCGACCGACACGACCGACGCGACCGACACGGCAGACCGGGAGACGATGACGGTGGGTGAACGACGCTTCGACGCGGTCGTGTTCGACGCAGGCGGTGTTCTCGTGCTGCCGGACCCGACCGTCCTCGGTCCGTTGCTGGCGTACTTCGGCGGCGACGAGTCGATCGAGGCACACCGGCGAGCGCACTATGCCGCAATGAAGGCGAAGGCCGACGCCCGCTCGCGCGAGTCGACGTGGGACGTCTACGACACGACCTACGTCGACGCGGTGGGCGTCCCGACCCACGAGCGTGACGAGGCCGCCGAGGTGCTCGGTCGCACCCGCTATCACCACACCTGGCGATGGCCGATCCCCGAGTCTCGCGACGCGCTCGCACGGCTCGAGCGGGCCGGCGTCCCGATGGGCGTGGTGTCCAACGCGAGCGGGCAGATCGAGGCGATGCTCGCCCGCTCGATCTGCCAGGTCGGGCCCGGGCACCACGTCGCCATGCGCGTGATCGTCGACTCGGAGGTCGTCGGGGTTGAGAAGCCCGACCCGGCGATCTTCGGCTTCGCGACCGAGCACTTCACCGAGTTCGACCTCGGTCGGATCGCGTACGTCGGCGACTCGGTCACGATGGACATCGAAGGCGCCGAGGCCGCCGGACTCCACCCACTCCTGATCGATCCGTACGACGACCATGCCGGCGCGTCGTTCGAGCGCATCCGATCGCTCCACGAGCTCGCCGACGAACTCTGCTGAGCGTCGCCTCGACGCGATCGTGGTGTCGCGCCGTCCAGATCGCGCTTGACGTGATCGCACGATTCTGCATATATGAAGATTCATATGTTGCTGGAGATGGAGGACCGGGCGTTCCGGGCACTCGCGCATCGGGACCGCCGCGCCCTGCTGCGTGCGATCGGCGACGACGAGCGAGCAGTCGGCGACCTCGCGATCGACACCGAGCTCGACCAACCGGTCGTGAGCCAACACCTGAAGGTCCTCCGCACCGCCGGGCTCGTCGCAGTGCGGGTCGACGGCAACCGCCGGCTGTACTCGATCGACTTCGCCCGGTTCGGTGAGATCCGGGCGTTCCTCGATCGGTTCTGGACCGACAAGCTCGCCGCACTGAAGACGACGGCCGAGCACGGGACTCCCCCCGACGATCACCACGCTCAGGAACCGAACGGAGATCACCGATGATCGAGTTGGCCGAGGCCACCATCCACATCGAGGCACCCCAGCAGCGGGTGTTCGAGCTGTTCACGACCGAAGCCGGACTGTGCAGTTGGATGGCCAAGGAGGCGGCCGTCGACCTGCGCCCCGGCGGGAAGTGGCGATGGGTGCACGACAACGACGTGGCGGCCTCGGGCGAGTACGTCGAGGTCGATCCGCACGATCGCGTCACGTTCACCTACGGCTGGGAGTCGGGGGTGTACGCCGACATGGGGCCCGGCACGACACGCGTCGAGGTGACCTTCGTGCCGACCGCGACCGGGACCAGGGTCGAGGTCGCACACGGCGCGGTCCCCGAGGCGTTTCGCGACGCCCACGCCGGGGGTTGGACCTACTTCCTCGGCCTCCTCGCCGACGTCGCAGGCGGCACGGCGATCCCCGAGGTCCGGCTCCCGGCCGGCGCCGACGACCGAACGGGCGCGGGCTGATGGCGCGCGTCGGTGATCGTGAACCGGGCCACGAGCTCTTCTGGGAGCTGGCCGAACCACACCTCGCGGCGGGCCGCCTCGTCGAGGGCACGATGATGGGCCACCAGTGCCTACGTACGGCCGCCTCGAACGAGTTCGTCGCGACGGTCACGCGCCGGGAGGGGTACGTCGTGGTCAAGCTGCCGGCCGGCCGAGTCGGCGCGCTGATCGACGACGGCGTCGGGACCTCGTTCGCCCCGGCGGGCAAGGTGTTCAAGGAGTGGCTCGCGTTGCCCGACGTCGACGAGGCGACATGGGAGTCGCTGCTCGCCGAGTCGATCGAGTTCGTCGACGGAGGCCGGCCGTGAGTGTGCCACTCGGCACGTTCGCCGGCTTCGGCCCCGACGCGACGTCGTTCCTCGCCGGCCTCGAAGCCCTCAAC
>JBCBDK010000701.1:0-2079 GCA_038529675.1 Actinomycetota bacterium | reverse complement strand
GCCTTCCCGCGATCGAGGCGATGTGCACCGGCACGCCGCTCGTCGCCACCGACGGCGGCGCGCTGCCCGAGGTGACCGGCACCGACGGCGAGACCGTGCTGCAGTGTGCGGCCGGCGACGCCGGTGCACTTGCCGCCACCATCGCCCGCGGCCTCGACGACGCCGAGCTTCGTGCCCGCATCGGCGAGCAGGGTCGCCAGCGCGTGCTCGATCGCTGGACCTGGCGTCGTTGCGCCGAGTTGACCGTCGACCAGTACCGCGAGGTGCTGGCCATGCCCGCCAACGTCGCCAAGTTGCGCGCCAACGGCCGGATCTGAGCCGCTTCCCACGATGCTGACGATTCGGTTCGACGACCTCGGCCTGCGCCCGAGCGATCGCGTCCTCGACGTGGGCGCCGGCTTCGGCCGCCACGTGTTCGAGTGCGCTCGGCGTGGCGCCGACGTGGTCGCCCTCGACTACGCCGAGGACGAAGTGATCGAGACCCGCGCAACACTCGGCGGCATGGTCGACGCCGGCGAGATCGACCTCGAACGCTTCAAGGGCGTCCTCCGGGGCGATGCGACCCGCCTGCCGTTCGCCGACGACAGCTTCGACATCGTCATCACCTCCGAGGTGCTCGAACACATCCAGGACGATGTCGCGGCGATCGCCGAGATGGTCCGTGTCCTCAAGCCGGGCGGCGCATTCGCTGCCACCGTGCCGGCGTGGCTGCCGGAGAAGATCAACTGGATGCTGTCCGACGAGTACCACGCACCCAAGTCGGTGGGTGGCCACGTACGGATCTACTCCAAGACCGAGCTGGCTGCGAAGCTGCGGTCGGCGGGGCTGTGCGTCGACGGCACGCATCGTGCCCACGCCCTCCACTCGCCGTACTGGTGGTTGAAGTGCGCGGTCGGCCCGACGGATGACGGTCACCCGCTCGTCACGAAGTACCGCGAGTTCCTCGAGTGGGACATCATCGAGCAGCCCACGTCGACCCGGATCGCCGACCGTGTGCTGTCGCCGGTCCTCGGCAAGAGCATCGTGTTCTACGCCCACAAGCCGACCGTCGAGGCCCTCGGCGCCGAGGATGCGACCTCGGCCACCGACGACACGGAGCGTGTGGCATGAGCGAACGGCTCGCGCTCGACGGCGTCATCACCGCCGACGAGGTCCAGGTCACCGCGGACCACCTCGTCGCACTGCAGGCGGAGACGGGGATGATCCCGTGGTTCAACGGCGGCCACTGCGATCCGTGGAACCACGTCGAGTCGGCGATGGCGCTCGACGTCGCCGGACGACACGCCGAAGCCGAGCACGCGTACGAATGGCTGGTCGAGACCCAGCGACCGGACGGCAGTTGGCACTCGTACTACGCCCACGACGGCTCGGTCGAGGACGACAAGGTCGACACCAACGTGTGTGCGTACATCGCCACCGGGGTCTGGCATCACTGGCGCTCCACCTGGGACCGCGGTTTCGCCGACAACCTGTGGCCGACCGTCGACCGGGCGCTCGAGTTCGTGCTCTCCACCCGACGCGACGACGGCCTCGCGCTGTGGGCGGTCGAGGCCGACGGCACCCGCACGTGGGACTACGCGCTGCTGACCGGCACGGCGAGCATCCAGCATGCGCTCCGCTGCGGCATCGCACTCGGCAACGCGCTCGGTGAGTCACGACCCCACTGGGCCGAGGCGATCGACGTGATGGTCGACGCGATCCGGACGCGGCCCGACGCCTTCGAGCCGAAGACACGCTGGGCGATGGACTGGTACTACCCGGTCCTCACCGGTGCGATGACCGGCGACGCCGCCAAGGCGCGGATGGCCGAGGGCTGGAACAACTTCGCGATGGAGGGCCTCGGCATCCGCTGCGTGAGCGACGAGCCGTGGGTCACGGCGTCGGAGACCGCCGAGTGCGCACTCGCGTACGCCGCTATCGGCGACTCGTCGACCGCCACCGAACTGCTCCGCTGGACCCGCACCCACCGCACCGAGTCGGGTGCGTACTGGACCGGGATCGTCTACCCGAACCAGAAGCCCGAGATCGACGGCGAGCAGCACCGCGGCGGCGGTGTAACTCGTGTGTTCGTCGAACGGG
>JBCBDK010000700.1:0-2092 GCA_038529675.1 Actinomycetota bacterium | reverse complement strand
TCGACGGACGGTGTAGAAGTGCCCGCCGTTGGCGATGATCAGCCGATGGTGGGTCTCGAACGCATCGTGGCCCACCTGCTCCAGACCCCACCCGCGCAGAATCGGGGCGTCAGCGCCATCGAGGGTCTGTGCGACCGCGTCGTCGATCGAGACGTCCATACCGATGTCCTGGTACATCCGCTGGACCGCCGGCGCTCCCTGCGTGACGTAGCTCTGCGGGTCGATCCCGACGCCGTCGAAGAAGTGGTGCAGCGCGAAGAACCCGCACAGCTTCCCGTAGGTGGCGTCGTTCGCCAGCGTCGGTTGGGCGAGCCAGGAGAACGTGTGGCGCTCACCCGCGGATGTGTCGATGTGCACCTGTTGCGCCGGCGTCGCGAGTGGCCGCAGCGGCGGCGCGTCGAACGTGGGCCCAGCATCCGGCTGCCCAGGTGCTGGCGCCTCACGCCACCGTGGAGCATCGGGCTGCGAGTTCGGATCAAAGCTGACCGGCGTCGTCGGTGCGACCGCATCGCCCGACCTCTCGGGACCGGCCGTTCCGAAGATGGTGGATCGACGAAGGTTCGGCTCGGCGGCGCCGTCGGCCTGCAGCCCCCACATCTCGACCCGGGTCCCGTCGTGCTTGATGCTGCGCGTCGCCGTCGCGTCGAGCTGGTCCGACGACCGGTTCTCTCGCGCCCACACGACGCGGTCTGATCCGTCGTCTGCCGTCTCGGTGTGCCGAACCCAGGTGTTCATCTCCCGCGTGGGTTGGCGGATGGTGATCGGCCCCTGACCCGCAGCGTCGGCGCCGGCGATGGCGGCATCGGCTGCTGCCGTGCCACCGATGATCTCGTTGCCGCGCTCGATGCCGAGGGCGTCGAGCCGCCCACCCTTGGTCTCGTCCACCGTTCGCGTGAACAACGCCACCGCATCGACGGCCGACTCCGCCTGCTCGACGTCTCGCTTCCGCGCCTCGAACGTCTCGTCCGCGGTGTCGCGTGCGGCCAGTGCGTCCTGGTACGCCGGGTTGTCGTCGAGACGCTGCTGCCGGCTGCGGTCGGCCTCGCGCTGGGCGTTCTGCTCGGCCTGCTGCTCGGGCTTGGTCAGCTTCTTGAGGTCCTTCTTCTTCATCGCGGTGCGTCGCGGTTCAGTGTCCTCGATCCGTTTGACCTCACGGTCGGCGTCGGCTCGACGCTGCGTCGCCTCGTCGAGGGCTCGGTGCGCGTCTCGACGCCGGTCGAGCGCAGCTGCGGGCTGCTCGGCTGCGGGCAACGGCACACCGCGCTCGTCGACGCGAGGGCCGCGGACCACCGGGTCGCCGTTGCCATCGATGACGCGCTCGATCAGCCCACGATCGCGAAGTGCGGCGGCGTCGACGTCGTCGGGGAGCCGTCGCTGGAATTCGGTCAGGGTCGTCGGGCGGCGGGTGTCGTCGAGCGCCAGATGCGCGAGGGCTTCGCGACGGACGTCGGGTGCGAGCTCTTCGAGCGCTCGTCGACGTGCCGCTCCCAACTCCTGAGCAACCCCGTCGTCGGCGTGCGCCGCCGGTTCGCCCATGGCTCGTTCCGTCTCGTGGAGGCTGCGTACACGCTCGCGAGTGCTCGGATCTTCGATCTTGTTGATCGCTGTGGTCTCGGCGGCATCGAGCTGGCGGGCCGCCTGGGCCATCGGTGAGTCGACCTTCGCTGGCGGTGCGTACGAGTAGTCGATGAGGTGGACCAGACCCTGGTTGCGTCCACTCGCGTTGTCGTTCCACGTGCTGAGCGCCTGCTGCTCGGGGCTGCCCGCGCCGGTGCGGTTCCGGAGTTCGTCGATCGATGCCGGGTCGGACGGCCGACCGGGCACGGCGTCATCCGTCGGCGTGGCCGTGACGTCGGGACGAGCCGTGCTGTCGCTGGGCAGTGTCGGCAGCGGACGCGGCAGTGAGGCACCTGCGACGTCTTCCAGCCGTCGTAGGTTCGCATCGGTCAGCGCCGGTGCGCCGGTGTTGGCGGCCGTGCCCATGACACCGTTCTCGTCGGGGATGCCCGACAGCTCGTCGGAGGAGCGAAGCGCGTAGTCGCCGTCGACGTACTCGTCCTTGAGGCCGAGGCCGTGGAGGACCTCGTGGGCG
>JBCBDK010000699.1:0-2095 GCA_038529675.1 Actinomycetota bacterium | reverse complement strand
CCGAGCACCCGACGCCGCGGCGGACCGTCTCGGGGTCGCGTGGGTCTGAGCTGCGCGACGCTTCATGACGCGACTTCCCTTTTCATTACGAATGGGTTACGGTGTCACGACGACGCCGACATACTCGGCGCCTCCCTCCGTTTCGCCCCGAACTGACACTCACCGACGCTCCCCATCGAAGAACAGACGAGAAATCTGCGATTTCCGGGAACCACCACGGCGTCCGGAACGTCAATGTGAGTACCGAACGTTCGTCGTTCATCGACCCGAAGGACTCCGCCCCTCATGATCAAGCGAACCAAGCGCTCCGAACGCCAGAGCCGCCCGACCGGCGGTCTCTCCGACGAGCGGATCGCCGAGCTCAACGGCCGGCCGACCGAACTCGCCGCCGCGCCCCACGATCCCGATTCGCCGACCGCCTGGATGGCCGAGGGCAACTGCCGTCTGCATCCACCCGCCACGTTCTTCCCGAGCGACGGAGTCGGCGTCGACAAGGCCCGCAAGATCTGCCGCGACTGCCCGGTCAAGATGCAGTGCCTCGACTACGCACTCGACGAGCGCATCGACCACGGCGTCTGGGGCGGCTGCAGTGAGCGAGAGCGTCGCCGCATCCTGAAACGTCGGCGCGTCGACGTCGGTGCCGACGCCGCGGTCGCGGTCGACGCCGTCGGCTGACGTCGCCACCGACGGCCGGCCGATCCCGCCCGGTCAGAGCGAGTAGACGCGCCGTGCGGTCCCGGCGAACATCGCCGCCTGCTCGTCGTCGCTGAACGGCGCGGCGAGATGTTGCATCGCGTTCCAGTAGACGTGGTAGCCGAGGGAGAACTTGTCGACCGGGAAGTTGCTCTCGAACATGCACCGCTCCGGGCCGAAGCATTCGATCGAGTGCTCGTACCACCGCCGCTGTGCGTCGAGCACCTCGGCCGACGTCGGCGGGGCGTCGGCTTCGTGCCAACCGAAGCCGTTGTCCGGCATCGCCAGCCCGCCGAGCTTCACCACTGCGTTGGGCCGCATCGCGACCTCGGCGATGTCGACGCGCCATGCGTCGAAGACCTCGTCGGCACGCCCGGCGAACCGGCCGACACCGCAGGGCGTGCCGAGGTGATCGAGCACCATCGTGGTGTCGGGCGCCGCATCGGCGAGGGCGGCGAAGTCGGCGAGCTGCCAATGAAAGTGCCACGAGTCGTAGGTCAAACCGCGTTCGCCGAGACGGCGCACACCGGCTCGAAAGGCGGGATCGTCGTGCTTGCCCTCGACGTTGAACGCCGGGATCGTGTGCGCCTCTGGATCGAGTGACCGGGCGAGGGCGTCACGAATGCCTCGGAACCGGCCGGCCGCTGCCGACTCGTGTGCGTCGAGGATGTCGTCGAGGCGGGGGTCGGTCAGGTCCGCGGATCCGACGATCGCCATGATCGGCGCAGCGGCCGGGTGACGAGCGGCGAGGTCGTCGGCGGCTGCGGCGACGAACTCGGTCTCACCGACGCAGCGCAGATGGTCGGGAGCGTCGGTGCGGTACCCGGCGCCGCACTCCATGAACACGGTGCCGACCACTCGGTGGCCCGACGTGGTGTCGGCGACGAGTTCATCGACGCCGTACGGCAGTGCCCCGCCCGCTGGCCACAAGTGATGGTGAGGATCGATGATCTCCCGAGCGGGATCGACGATCGGCTCGGCGACCTGCCCGAGCCACTCGGGGGTGCCGGACGTCGGTCGAGGTGCCATGGCGGCACGGTAGCCAGTGCGGTCGAGGCGATCGTGCCGGTCCGCACGCGTGTCGGTCGACAGCGTGACCGGCAAGCTGATGGTCACCGGGCGTCGGCGCAGCGGAGCGTCACCGCACCGACGACGTGCAGGTCCGGGCCTGGACCGGCCCGGGCAACGTCAGGAGTCGGCGGGGGTGTCGGCCGACTCGTCCGCCTGCTTGGCCTCGTCGAGTCCGTCCTTGAACTCTTTCTGGGCCTTGCCGAGGTTGCGGGCGAGCTTCGGCACCTGCGAGCTGCCGAACAACAACAGGATGACGACCACCACGATGAGGACTTCATTGCCCCCGAGGAACGCGAACATGAGGTCAGGCTACCGCAGGCTCGGTGTGTGT
>JBCBDK010000698.1:0-2058 GCA_038529675.1 Actinomycetota bacterium | reverse complement strand
TCTTCTGATCTCGCAGGTGCACGTCACCGGCGCCCCGAACAACGCCGAGAGCAACTGGTTCCCGGTGAGGCCGGCGGGTTGGTCGCCCGACACGACGAGGTGGACGTCGAGGCCCAGTCGCGCACCGGCAGCGGCCGTCATCCGACAGTGGTTCGACTGCGCGGCACCGACGGTGACGAGCGCATCGACACCGGACTCGACCGCCGCGCCGCAGATGAACTCGAGCTTGCGGGCCTTGTTCCCGCCACCGCCGAGCCCGGTCAGGTCGTCGCGTTTGACCCAGAGGCGCGGGCCCGCCGCATCGCCCGCTCCGGCCGGCAGCACGGGTCCTCGTTCGAGCGGTGTCGGCAGCGTGGCGAGGCGGGCTCGTGCGACGTCCGGATCACGGAGGCGTTCGGCGATGGCAGTCATCGGTCGGTCATGGTAGGTAAGGGGGCCGCATGGCGACGACCGACTGGAATCCGCTGCTGCGCGCCGAGTTCGACGAGCCCTACTGGGACGAACTCCAGGCGTTCGTTCGCGCTGAGCGCGAGCGCTACCCCGTGTATCCACCGCACGAGGAGGTTTTCGCAGCGCTCCACCTCACTCCGTACGCCGACACCCGGGTGCTGATCATCGGCCAGGACCCGTATCACGGCGCCGGTCAGGCGCACGGCCTGTGCTTCTCGGTCCGGACCGGGGTCCGGGTGCCGCCGTCGCTGGTCAACATCCACCAGGAACTGCACGACGACCTCGGCGTGACGATCCCCGACCACGGCAACCTCGAGGCCTGGGCCCGACACGGCGTGCTGTTGCTGAACACCACCCTCACCGTGCGCGGCGGACAGGCCGGATCGCACGCCGGCAAGGGGTGGGAGACCTTCACCGATCGCGTCATCCGCGTCGTGAACGACAAGCCCGAACACGTCGTGTTCGTCCTGTGGGGCAATCATGCCCGTCGCAAGCGCGAGCTGGTCGACATCGATCGCCACACCGTGATCGAATCACCCCATCCCTCACCGTTCAGCGCACGCAACGGATTCTTCGGCAGCCGGCCGTTCAGCAGGACCAACGAGGCGCTCGCCGCGCACGATCAACCCGTCATCGACTGGAGTCTCTAGATGCCATGGCACACGAGTGATCGGATGCTCGAGCTCCGTGACCGGAGTCGGTTCCTGGACGTCACCGTCGAGATGCTCGACGGATGGCGACGTCACCTATCGGGCCGCAACGCATCGCTGATCGCGTTCTTCGGCTTCCTGTCGATCTTCCCCCTTGCGCTCGCCGCCGCCACGGTCCTCGGGATCGTGCTCGACGGCAACGAGGACCTTCAACGCCGCGTGACCGAGGGCGCCTTCGACGACATCCCGCTGATCGGTCAGAACCTGAAGGCCAATCCGGACCCCGGTGGCAACGTCTTCGTGCTGATCGGCGGTCTGGCGGGTGCCCTCTGGTCGTCGACCAAAGCGTTCGTCGCGATCCACAGCGCCCAGGACGACTCCTGGGAGGTCGACGTCGACGACCGGTCCACGACGCCGAAGGTGCGGGGCCGGGCGTTGCTCGGCATCGTCATCCTCGGCGGTGCGCAGATCGGGTCGCTCGTGCTCGCCGGCATCGTGAGCGCTGCGAGCCTGCCGGCGTTCGGTGATCTGGGCATCATCGCCGCGACCGTGTTCGTGAACATCGTGTCGACACTGCTGATCTTCCGGCTGCTCGTGTCGATCTCGCCGCCGTGGCCGCAGCTCGTTCTCGGTGCGGTCATCGCCGGGGTGATCATCACCGCGCTGCAGCACTTCAACACCGCGTTGGCGCTGTACTTCCAGCGCAACGCTGCATCGACCTACGGGGACTTCGCGGTCGTGCTCGGGCTCGTCACCTGGCTGAGTCTGATGGCGATCGCCTCGCTCATGTGCGTCGAACTCAACGCCGCGCGCACCCGTCTCGCCGACCGCGACGCCGTCCGACGCGGCGAACGCTTCGACCTCGCCATCCCCGCCCCCTGAGAGAACAGTCGGGGGGACAGTAAACCCCGTAACAGAAGAAGGGGGGTCGGAGGACCCCCCCGGTAGAAAGGGAGGT
>JBCBDK010000697.1:0-2101 GCA_038529675.1 Actinomycetota bacterium | reverse complement strand
CTTCACGATCGATCGGCTCGACGCAGGTGACGAGGTGACGTGGACCGTCACGTACACCAACCCGGCGCCCGGACCTGACGGCCGCATCGTCAACGCTGCCGAGATCGAGTCGTTCGCCGACGTCGCCGGAACGTCGAGCAGCGACCCTGGCGGCCCACAGGACATCGACTCGACCCCGGACTCCGACTTCGGCGACGACCCCCTCTTCGACGATCCGACTGCGCTCGATCCGGCTGACAGCCACAACGACATCGGTCGCGACCACGACGGCGACGGCGACGTCAACGAACCCGACCCGGGCGACGAGGACGACCACGACGCCGAAGCGGTCGCGGTCGGATTCGACCTGGCGCTCCGCAAGACGGTCGACACCGGGGTCACACCGTCGCCGGTCGAACGCGGTGACGACGTGACCTTCGAGATCGAGGTCATCAACCAAGGCGCCAGGTCGGTGCAGGCGGTCGACGTGACCGACACGTTCGACCTTGCCCTCTGGGCGCCGTTCTCGACCGCAGCGAATCCCGACGGGTCGGCGGTCGACACCGGTGATGGCGACACCATCGACTACGCGATCACCGACGACGGCGGCGGGACGCTCACCATCGAACTGAGCGGCGACGCACTCGATCCGGGTGAGTCCGTCGTCGTGCCGTTGGTGCTCGGTGTACGCGCCGACCTCACGGCCGCCGCCACGCTCGAGAACCTCGCTGAGATCAGCCGGTTCGACGACGACACCGACCCAGGCAATGGTGACTCGACCGACCCCGACCCGTCGAACCCGATCCAAGACCTCGACTCCACGCCGAACGCAGACCCCGACGACGACGGCATCCCGATCGACGACGAAATCGACGGCACGCGGGGTGGCAACCCGAACGACGAGGACGATCACGACCCCGCTGAGGTGACCGTGCAGCTGTTCGACCTCGCGCTCCGCAAGCGTGCGGTCGACGTGAGCCCGACGCCACCAGTCGCCGGGACCACCAAGGTGACCTTCGAGATCGAGGTCTTCAACCAGGGTTCGATCAACGCGACCGACGTCGAGATCACCGACTACGTCCAAGACGGCTTCACGTTCCTGGCCGCTGACAACCAGAACACGCCGGTTCGCAACACGCCGTGGACCGGTGCCGACGGTGACACAGCGGTCACCACGGTCGTGCCGCTCGTCTTCGCCGGTCGCAGTGTGGTGGTGGACATCGTGCTCACGATGGACGCGGGCGACGATCCGACGGAGCGGTTCAACTATGCCGAGATCTCTGCCGCCGATGACGACGGCAACGTGTCGACGCCGCCGCCGACCGATGTCGACTCCGTCCCGGACGCGACGAACGACGAGGTCGGTGATTCGTATGAGGACGACGAGATCGACGAAGACGCGCTGACGCCCGGACCCGACACCTCCGGCGACGGAACCGTCGACGAGGACGACCACGACGGTGCAGTGGTCGAGCTGCCGATCTTCGACCTCGCGCTCCGCAAGGTGATCGACGAGTCGGCCGACAACGTCCTCGCACCGGGTGGTGACGTGACGTTCACCATCGAGGTGCACAACCAGGGCGAACTCGAGGCGAACGACATCGACATCGTCGACTACCTCCCCGACGGCCTGACCGTGTCGCCCGCCGACACGAACGGCTGGACCGGAACGTCCGGGAACGTCACCATCACGATCGCGGGCCCGCTCGCACCGGGTGCGTCGACGTCGGTCGACCTCGTCGCCAGGATCGGCGACGACGTCGTCGGCGAGCTCGTCAACGCCGCGGAGATCACTGAGGCAGAGGACGAGAACGATATCCCGCGTGACGATGTGGACTCCGAGCCGAACGATGATCCGAGTGATGACGACGACCCCGTCGACGACGAGATCGACAACGGCGGCGGTGACGAAGACGATCACGACATCGAGCGGTTCGAGATCCTGCCGTCGTCGCTCGGCGACACGGTCTGGATCGACATCGATCGTGACGGTGTCCAGGACGACGGCGAGCCCGGCGTCGCGGACGTCACCGTCGAGCTGCTCGACGCCGACGGCAACGTGCTCGACGAGACGACCACCGATGCCGACGGCCGCTACGGGTTCACCGAGCTCACGCCCGGC
>JBCBDK010000696.1:0-2111 GCA_038529675.1 Actinomycetota bacterium | reverse complement strand
TCGCCTGCCGGGCCCTGTTGGCCGGCGGGTCCTGCGGGGCCCTGCTCGCCGGCTGGGCCCTGGACGCCAGCGGAGCCGGGCACGAACGCGCCGAGCACGTCGACGACGATGTCGATGTCGCCGAACGCGTTGTAGATCGAGAGCTCCCCGGTTTCCGAGAGCGCGACGTCGAAGCCGTTGCTCACGACGTCGCCTGCGAAGGCGTTGACGTGCGATGCGTTCGGCAGCTCCGAACCGCCCGGGAAGAAGGTCAGGAATGTCCCCTCGCTGCCCCCGATGCCGATCACGTTCACGCTGAGGCCGGTTGCGGTCTCTGGGATCGTGCAGTCGCCGACCTCGCCGGTCGCAGCGATCGTGGTGGTGCTGTCCTCGCCGAGCGTGTCGACGTCGCCGACCTTGAAGTCGTCGCGTGTGTCGAGGAGCCGGCACGGCTCGAACAGCTCGACGCCGTTGGCGTCGTGTCCGTCAGCGTTGGCGACGGTGAGTCCACCGGCGCCGAGGGTGACGGCAGTTGCCGCGCCGATGGCCGCCCAGCGAGTGCGGTTGAGAGTCATGTGATTCGAGCCCTTTCGCGTGTGCGGCGAGACGCCGTCACGCTGCGCTCGATCGAGTCGCAGTCCGCCGAGGCCGCCCGCCGTTCATGTCGTCGACACCGGTCCGTCCCGATGTCGACTTCGACGCTACGCGCGCAGCCGAACCGATGGGGTCAAGTGTCGCTCAGTTCTGGTGGCGAACGGTCACTGAACGTGGTCGACGGCACACCGATCGAGTCGCCGGACCCGATCGGCGCGCCGCACGCTGAGGATTCGTTGCGACCTCAGCCGGCGGGGACGACGCAGACCAATTCCGGCACGATGTCGATCGTTGCCGGCAGCGGGTCGGGTGCCGAACCGTTCGCTTCCGCCTTCGGGTTGAAGTTCGAGAAGCTGATGCCGTTGACCGGCTGAGGTCCGAGCTGTTCTGCGCCGGACGCGTTGTTGAGGAAGAAGTCGAAGCCGTCTGGCATGTCGATCGACCAGCGGATCGCCGCGGCGTTCGGGTCGTCGCAGGTGAGGTCGAGCGGTCCAGGAGTCAGCGTTCCGTACGTGGTGCCGTCCGGCGGGCTGCCCTGCTCGAGGGTGATTGCGGTCTTGCCCTCGATGCTCACGTTCGCCGACCCGTCGACTCCGTCGACTCCGTCAGCGCCGTCAGCTCCGTCCGCGCCGTCGGCTCCGGCCGGGCCGGTGTCGCCGGTGTCGCCCTTGGGTCCCGCCGGGCCGGTGTCGCCGGTGTCGCCCTTGGGTCCGGCCGGGCCGGTGTCGCCGGTGTCGCCCTTGGGTCCGGCCGGACCCGGTTCGCCGCCGCCACCCGGCCTGTACGCGCCGAGCACGTCGATCACGATGTCGAGGTTCCCGAACGCGTTGAACACGGACACACTGCCGTCGTCGGACAGCGCCACGTCGAAGCCGTTGCTGACGACGTCACCTGGGAACACGTTCAGCTGGGAGGATTCGGGCCGGTCGTCGCCGGTCGGGAACGCCGTGGCGAAGGTCGGACTCGTCGCGTTCAGCCCGATCACGTTCACGCTGAGCGCCGTTGCATCGTCGGGGATGTCGCATCGCCCGGCTTCACCGCGTGCTGCGATGTCGACGGTTGCGCCGGGTCCGATCGTCGCAGCGGTGCCGACCTTGAATTCGGGACGGGTGTCCACGAGACGGCACGGGACGAACGCCTCGAACGACGACGGGTCACCGGTTGCCGCATCGACGAACGAGAGGCTGCCGGCGCCGAGCGTCACGGCGACGGCCGCCCCGATGGCGGCCCAGCGTGTGCGAGTGAGGGTCATGACGGATGTCCTTTCGAAGCCCGCCGCCGACTCCCGGCGGTTCGGGCGCCGACCATAGGAACAGACGGTGGTGCTGCGAGCAAGGCACCCCGGGGTGGGTTGCGCGTCACCGACGGCGTCGGAGTCATCGAGGAAGCTGTTCTACGATCGCCGACATGGCAGACAGCAGCACGCAGATCGACGCGCTCGCCTCGGAGAACCGGACCTTCCCGCCGCCCGAGCACTTCAAGGCCGAGTCCCTCGTCGTCGACACGCACCTGTACGACGAGGCGAGCGAGGACGACGG
>JBCBDK010000695.1:0-2111 GCA_038529675.1 Actinomycetota bacterium | reverse complement strand
TGATCGACGGATCCGGCCCGAGTGGCCCGCTGCCCGCAGGAGCGCAGTCGGGGACGACGGAGAACAACTTCCGCGACCAGCCTGGGGAGTTCGCGGACGTCGACGCGATCTGGCACTACGGGTATCTGTTCGCACCGGCGCTCACCCTCGGCGGCGGTACGTTCGCCGTCCAGCGGAACATCGTCGCCGAGCAGGTGCTCGGCCTGCCGCGAGAACCCGATGTCGAGCGCGGGCTCACTTGGTCCGAGACCCGAACCCGCACCCCCTGAGAACGATCGGGGTCAGAGTCTCCCCGTTCTTCGGAGAACGTGGTGACTCTGACCCCGATCGTTCTTCGGAGAACGCGGCGACTCTGACCCCGATCGTTCTCAGGGGGACCAGACGGTGGCGTCGGGGAAGAAGGCCGACCAGGCGAACCAGAACTCGTTGCGGTGCCGGATCGTCTCGAGCTGTTCGCCGGCGAGCGGGCCGTCGGTTGCGACGCCGAGCAGCGTCCAGGTCGAGCCGGTCCCGTCGTCGGTGAACGTGTCGTCACCGTTGGCGGTGAAGGTCAGGACGTCGTCGCCGACGCGTCGGTCGAAGGCGACCGCGGTCCCGATCGCCTGACTCTCCGCGATGCTCGCTGCGTCGAGTGCGTCGGCGGTGTCGCCACCCCAGAACACCACCAACGGGACGTCGTCGATCTCGTCGTTCACGACGGGGTTCTCGATGAGGAGATCGAACGGATAGCCCTGCTCGGTCTCACCGACGGTGACCCCGACGATCCGCGACAGCGCCGGGAACCGTGGGTCGGGCTCGCCGTCGAACAGGAACGGCTGTGTGGACGAGCTGTATGCCGTGTACGGGTTGATGCCGTAGTCGACACCGAGCCCGAGGTCCCTCGACAGCGACTCGGCCTCGGGGAAGTTCTCGAGCACCTCGCGGTACGAGACGATCGAGGTCGGGATCACCTCGAGTTCGGTCCCGGCGAAGTCGCCCACGATGCCCTCACCGGTGATCTGCTGCCAGAGCGAGGTCGTGGCGTCGTCCCACATGACCAGATCGCTGTTGCGGAGCAGGCCCGACACACCGAACCGGAGGACGTCGCCGTCGACGCGCCGGTCGAAGCTGACGGCGGTGTTGCACAACGGGCAGTACGTGACGACGATCGGCGTCTCGCCGAACCAGTCATTCACGACCTCGTGGCGCGTCATGATCGAGAGGGGATAGAAGCGGGTCTCGCCCTCGAAGCGGACGAGTGCGCCGGGTTCGCGATCGCCGAGCCAGTCGGCCTCGGCGATCGGCTCGTAGACCGGCGCGTCGATGGGGCGGATCACGTCCCTCGGGTCGGCGGTCGGGATCCCGACCAGCAGCTCGTCGAGGCCGACGATGCGGCGATCCCAGTCGGTCTCCCAGCTGCTCGTCGAGCTCAGGACCTGCGGCGATCGATCGCCGGAGAAGCCGGCCGCGTCGGGGAGCGTGGCAGGGTCGGGCGAGACGGCACCGCCCTCGGAGGCGCTGACATCGTCTGCCACGCGGTCGGTCGTCTCCCCGAATCCGATGTCGGCGTCGTTGCCCGAGGTGTCGGTCTGCTCGCTGTCGCCCGACGCCCCGGCGTCGTCGACGCCAGCTGCACCGTCGGAGCCGCCGCATGCCGCGAACACGAGCGCACCCGCCACCGAGAGGGCAGCGAGTCGGTCGCGAGTTCGAAGAGGATGGGATACGACGCTCACGTCCTGACCCAACGACATCCGCCCACCCCGCGTTCCGCAACCGCGGAGCCTTTCGCCATTGGCAAGAACTCAGCCATCCCAGCGATGTCCCGCGGGTGGGGTGCGTTCGGGTCCGGCGTGCGTGGGCGTGGAACGCCTCGCCGGGAGGTTGCGTGGAGTGATGTCCCGTGGGTGGGGTGCGTTCGGGTCCGGCCTGCCTGGCCGTGGAACGCCCCGCCGGGAGGTTGCGTGGAGTGATGTCCCGTGGGTGGGGTGCGTTCGCGTCCGGCCTGCGTGGCCGTGGAACGCCCCGCCGGGAGGCTCCGAGGAGGGCTCCGCCCGACGAAGGACGAAGAAGTGGTCGAGACCGGCGTCGATCCGGTGACCTACCGCTTTTCAGGCGGTCGCTCTGCCAACTGA
>JBCBDK010000694.1:0-2113 GCA_038529675.1 Actinomycetota bacterium | reverse complement strand
CACGACGACACGTCACAGCGACGACCCGAATGGGGAGTGCGGAGCGTCTCCACCCGGAGCACCGAAAGCTGGCGAACGGGTGACAGTTGGAGACCTTACGACCTTACGAATTCTGCTGACACACTATGCAAAGGCGGTCGCACCGCCCCGCCGTCCCCGGCGAGTCGCACCACTCGGAAGCGCGCAGCGCCTTCCGAAGCACCCGTCTCGCAGTCGACGTTTCGAGGTCGCCGAGTCGGTCGGTGGGTCGTTGGCGTGTTGACGATCGCCAAGCTCCGATCCGGACCCGGCTCGATCGACTACTACCTCCAATCGGTCGCGGCAGGGATCGAGGACTACTACGCCGGCAAGGGCGAAGCACCTGGCCGCTGGATCGGCCCCGCCGCCGAACGACTCGGCCTCGACGGCGACATCGACAACGACACCCTCGGTGATCTCATGTCCGGTCGACTCCCCGGCACCGACACGCGACTCGGATCGGCCCGCAAGAACCGCACCCCCGGATGGGACCTCACCTGGTCCTCCCCGAAATCGGTCAGCGTGCTCTACGGACTCACCGACCCCGCCACCTCCGCCGAGGTCGTCGCCGCCCACGACACCGCCGTCGCCGAAGGCCTCAAGTACCTCGACCGATGGGGCGTCGTTTCACGGCGCACCGTCGACGGCGAAGTTCGAGGAGTCGAGACGAACGGGATGCTCGTCGCCGGGTTCCGACACCGCACCTCACGGAACATGGATCCACAGCTCCACACCCATGCGATCGTCGACAACATCGTCGAACGCGGCGACGGCACCTGGGGTGCGATCGACAGCCGCGTCTTCTACCGACACGCCAAGCCCGCCGGCTACCTCTACCAAGCCGTGCTCCGCTCTGAACTCACCCGCCGCCTCGGCGTCGAGTGGGGACCGATCACCAACGGGCACGCCGAAGCCACCGCCGTCCCGACCGAGGTCAACGAACTGTTCTCGTCACGACGCCAGGAGATCGAAGCCGAACTCGACGCCCGCGGCGCCTCCTCAGCCCGCGCCGCCCAAGTCGCCGCACTCCGATCACGCACTGCCAAGACCCACGTCGCCGGCACCGACGTCCTGCGAGGCACCTGGCGAGAGCATGCCACGGACGCCGACCTCACTATCGACAACCTCGACCGCAACATCCGACGCACCGACCCCCAGCCGCTTATGACGGTGTCGCGACGACAGCGGCGCCTCGTGAACGACGAACTGATGGGAGCGGCCGGGCTCACCGAGTCGAAGCCGAGCTTCAACCGAGCCGACATCGTCAGAGCCTGGTGCGAACGCATCGACCCCCGCACTATCGACGTCGACATCGACATCGTCGACGAACTCGTCGCCGGCACCCTCACCGACAATCGACGGGTGCTGCTCGGCAACGGCGACCCACTCCACGGCGTCGCCGATCCGAGACGATGGTCGACCACCGAACTCGTCACCCTCGAACACCACATCGTCGACCGAGTCATCGACGGCCGCCACACCAACACGGTCACCGTCGACCCACGCGCGGCGACCGAGACGATCGCCGACCATCCGTCACTGAGCGACGAGCAAGCCCGCATGATCAAAGCCATCACGACCGGCGGGCATCGGATCGACGCCGTCATCGGCGTCGCGGGCTCGGGCAAGACCTACGCCCTCGGTGTCGCCAACACGATCTGGACCGGCTACGGCTACCGACCCATCGGTGTCGCGTACGCCGGCAAGACGGCTCGCGGCCTCCAAGCCGGCTCCGGTATCGAATCGCAGACCATCGACCGACTCCTGACCCAGCTCGATCGGCCCGGCCACCCCGGCCTCGCCGAGAACTCGATCATCGTCGTCGACGAAGCTGGCATGGTCCCCACTCGCAAACTCGCCCAACTCCTCGATCACTGTCGTCCCGACACCAAGATCGTTCTCGTCGGCGACCACCACCAACTCCCCGAGATCGGCGCCGGTGGCGTTCTCCGAGGCATCGTCGAGCGCATCGACGACCTGCCCACCCTCACCGAGAACCGCCGCCAACATCATCGGCCTGAACGCGACGCACTCGCCGAGCTCCGCGATGGCGACGTCGGCACCGGCCTCGACTGGTACATCGACTCCGGGCGAG
>JBCBDK010000693.1:0-2113 GCA_038529675.1 Actinomycetota bacterium | reverse complement strand
ACTGCTCGCCTACGTCCCGGCGCTCTGCTCCTCGCCGGGCCGGATGCCCGCCGACACCAAGCTCGGTCTCTACCTCGACCCGGTCGGCCTCACGGCCGGCGCACGATCGACCTTCGACGCGACGCAGTACGCCGGTTGGGTCCCCCACCAGCACGTTGCGTACCTGTGGCCGTCCGGCCCGTGGTTCGCCGCGTTCGAGCTGGCCGGCGCACCCGATTGGATCGCGCATCGGTTGTGGGTCGGCACGATCCTGCTCCTGGCCGGTACCGGTATCGGCTGGTTCCTCCGCAAGCTCGGGTTCGCTCCCGCCGCCGCGCTCGCCGGCGCACTCGTCTACCAGCTCTCCCCGTACGTGTTGGCGTACGTCTCACGAACGTCGGCGCTGCTGCTTCCGTTCGCCGGGCTCGGCTGGATCGCCGGGGCCGCGCTCCTGGGGTGCCGTGACCATTCGCGGTTCCCGTGGAGGTGGCCGGCGGTCATCGCCCTCGTCGTCGCAACGATCGGTGCGGTCAACGCGACCGCGCTGCTGATGATCGTGCCGGCCGCCGTGCTCGTGCTCGTCCACGCACGGCGGACCGAACGACAACCGTGGTCGCAGGTCGGCATGGTCGCCGGCTTGACGACGATCGCGTGCGTGGCCGTCTCGCTCTGGTGGGTGTCGATGTCGTTCGTCCAGCGAACGCACGGCGCCGACGTGCTCGCTTACTCCGAATCGCTCCGCTCGGTGTCGTCGAGCTCGACCGCGTTCGAGTCACTGCGGGGCCTCGGCTACTGGCTCTTCTACGTGCGCGACCACGTCGGCGCGACCACGTCGGCGTCGCTCGATCATCTCGAGTCGATCCCGGTCATCGCACTCGGCTCGACGTTGCTCGTGCTGTCGCTGATCGGCCTCGCGGTCGCCGGCGACGGGCGCGCACGCCTCGGTGCCTGGTCGGTCGCAATCGGTGTCGTCGTCGCCGTCGGCGTCCATCCCATCGACGATCGGAGCCCGGTGATCTCGGTGCTCGGCGGCGACCTCGACAGCGGCGTTGCGCTTGCGCTGCGGAGCACGGCCCGCGCCGTCCCGGTCGTCCTGCTCGGACTGGCGATCGGCGCGGCGTCGCTCGTACGGGTCGCGCCGTGGCCGAGGTTGCTCGGAGACCGCATCCGCGGTGCGACGCACGCGCTCACCGCCATGGTCATCGGGCTCCTCGCGCTGTCGTCCACGCCGGCGTGGTGGACGGTGTCGCTGGTCGACCCCGATCTCGATCGTGACCAGGACGTGCCGACAGCCTGGCAGCTCGGCGCCGACCACCTCGAGGCGACGTCTGCAACGGGCCGTGTGCTGCAACTCCCCGGAGCAGAGTTCGGCGCGTTCGCCTGGGGTGCCACCGTCGATCAACCGCTCCCCCACCTCGTCGAACGACCGGTGCTCACACGAGATCTGCTTCCCCTCGGCTCGCCCGCCGCGATGGACCTGCTGTTCGCACTCGACGACCGGCTCCAGGACGGAACCTTCGAGGCCGAGTCGCTCGGGCCGGTGGCGAGATGGCTCGGTGTCGACCGGGTCTGGGTCGCCGGCGACCTCGACGTCGAGCGCTACGACACCGCACGCCCCGCCGTGCTGCTCGACCAGCTCCGCTCCTCCGACCTCGGCACCATCGTCGAGTTCGGCGACCCGGCGGGTTCGGGACGAAGCGTGATCGACGAGGAACTGCTCGGGCTCGCCACCGCCGCCGACGAGACGCCACCGGTTGCAATCGTCGACCTCGACGATCCTGGGCGCCTGGTGCGGGTCCGCACCGACGAGGTGGTGCTCGCAGGCTCAGGCGACGGCCTCGTCGACGCCGCCGCCGGCCGTGTGCTCGACGGCTCGGAGCTGATCGTGTCGGCGATCGCGGCAACCGACGACCGTGGCGACGAGGGCGATGGCGGGCGAACCGTCGAGCGGCTGGTCGTGACCGACTCGTTCCGCGATCGCGCGCACCACTGGCGCACCTCGCAGGACGTGCACGGCTTCACCGAACGTGACGGGCCGGCATCCGGCCTCCTGACCGACGACGATGCCGACGAACGACTTCCGGTGTTCGACGGCGCCGCTCGACGCACGCCGACGGACGCCGACCGGACGGTG
>JBCBDK010000692.1:0-2121 GCA_038529675.1 Actinomycetota bacterium | reverse complement strand
TCTTGCTCGGGGACGGAATCCAACGTTCCCCGCGGCGAGTTGGATTCTTGCTCGGGGACGGAATCCAACGTCCGCGGTCCGAGCGGGCGTTTCGGCCGCATCGCGAGGTTCGGCGGCGGCTCCTCGATGCGGTACTCGCCGAGCGCGTGCTGCGGCGCCAGATCGATGCGACGCGCTGCCAACGCTCCCACGGCAGCGCGGACCACGTCGACGTCGCGGAGACTCCCACGTGGGCCGCTGCGGCAGCGGACGTGAGTGCGATCATCACGCTGTACGACTACGCCGACGTCGTGACCGAGGCGCTCGACTCGCTCGCTGCGTCCGAGGACGTCGATGTCGAGGTCGTCGTGGTCGACGACCACTCGACCGATGACGGCCCTGCGATCGTCCGCGCCTGGATGGATCAGCATCCCCACGTCCCGGTACGGCTCGTCGCTCGCGGGGCCAACCGCGGGCTTGCTGCGGCACGCAACCTCGCGATCGAGCACACCCGTGCGGACCGGGTCATGGTGCTCGACGCCGACAACGCGGTGTATCCCACCTGCCTCCGCCGGCTCGCCGACGCACTCGACGCGGACACCGAGGCAGCCTTCGCCTGGTCGATCCTCGAAGTCGTCGGTGACGAACCCGGCCTCCTCAGCGCGCACGCCTGGGACCGGGATCGACTGCTCGAACGAAACCGGATCGACGCGCAGGTCATGCTCCGCCGAAGCGCCATCGGCTCACTCGGCGGGTATCGAACACCCGGAGGGCTGCTGCTCGGCTGGGAGGACTGGGACCTCTGGCTGCGCCTCGTGGAGGAAGGCGGCCACGGCGTGCTGGTCCCCGAGATGCTCGGCCGCTACCGGTCCCACGAGGGCTCGATGGTGAGTGGGCCCAACCTGTTCGACGACGTCATGCTCGAACGCCTCGAAGCCGCACACCCCGACCTCGACTTCCCACCTCGCTGACGCACTGCCAGCGCATCCGCCTCCGACGAGCGCTCCCACCGGCTCGGGTCCACCACGGATATCGTCGCTCCCGTGACGGAGCTGGACGCCGAGGAACGGGCTGAACTCGAACGGCTCCGAGCGCTCGTCGGCCCCTCCGAACTCGGCTACGCGACGCTGAGCGACGACGTGGCAGCGGCGTCGGCGATGGCCAAGAACGCCGAGCTCGAAGCGGGCCGGCTCCGAGCGCACGTCGAGCAGCTGTCGACCGATCTCTGGCGCGCCCGTCAGGACCAGGACCTCATCGTCCGGCGCCGCGAGATGACCCTGCCCGCCTACCTCCGCTACCGCGTCGCCCGGAGATGGCGGATCTCGGCGGCGCCTCGCCTGCGCCGGCTCTGGGAGCGGGTCCGACGCAGCGACTCGGCCGGCGGATGAGCGATCGGTTCGACCGCCCGGCCGTCAGCGCGAACGATGCCCCGGTGCGTTTCAGCATCCTGACAGCGGTCTACGAGACCGTGCCCGAGCACCTCGCCGCCTGCCTCGCGTCGGTCGACGCCCAGACCGAGGAGTCGTGGGAGCACGTGATCGTCGACGACGGCTCTCGCCGCACCGACCTCGCGCCGGTGTTCGCCGCCCACGACGATCCCCGCCGGACCGTCATCCGCCGCTCCGAGAACGGGGGCATCGTGGCGGCGTCGAACGATGCGCTCGCGGCGGCGACCGGCGACTACGTGGTGCTGCTCGACCACGACGACATCCTCGAGCCGAATGCGCTGGAGGCGATGGCGAAGGCGATCGACGGTGAGCCCGGAGCGACCGCCGGCTACGACCGGATCGTCTGGCCGGCGACCAACCGCGAGGTGCCGGTCCGCGATCCCGATGCCGGCGTCGACGTGCTCTACAGCGACCACGACCTGATGCGCACCGACGGCCGCTGCACGACGCCGCTGTACAAGCCGATCTTCTCGATCGAACGGCTGCGAAACCACAACTACATCACCCACCTCGTCTGTGCTCGTCGGGCCCTCGTCGAAGAGGTCGGCGGCTTCACGCCCGGCCTCGACGGTGCGCAGGACCACGACCTGTTGCTCAAGCTGGCCGAGTTCGCTGCGCCGTTCACGCACCTCCCAGAACTGCTGTTGCACTGGCGTCAGGCGCCCGACAGCGTCGCCGCCGACCCGGACAACAA
>JBCBDK010000691.1:0-2124 GCA_038529675.1 Actinomycetota bacterium | reverse complement strand
TCGAAGACCGGGACACCGTTGACGATCGTGGTCGTCGGTGGCGGTTCGACCGTCGTCGACGTCGTCGATGTGGTGGAGGTCGACGTGGTGGAGGTGGTCGAGGTGGTCGTCGACGTCGTCGAGGTGGTCGAGGTGGTCGTCGACGCCGGAAGCGTCGAGGTCGTCGACACCGCAACGGTCGGCGGCGCGGTCGTGGCGGTCGCTTCCCCGTCACCACCGCCCGAGGCGAACACGACGATGCCGAGGACGACGACGATCACCGCCCCGCCGACGATCGCCGGGAGCAGCCAGGGTGGTCGGGTCGCACGGTCGCCGGGTTCCGGGTCCGCCGCCTCGGATCCGCCCGTGGAAGCGCCGAACGACGCATCGGGCTCGTCAGTCACCGAGCAGACGGTAGTGGTCGCACTTTCCGATCTGGCCGCGACCCCGCCGACGATGCAGTGACGGGCGGCGCACCCGGTGGTGCATTGCACGTCGTCGATCGGTCCTCGTCGACCCCGCCAGCGAACGCCACGCCCGTGGCCCGGACAGAACGGACATACACCGTGCCCGAACACACCTTCGTCACCAGCCCCCTCCGCCAGCCCGACTCACCGCTGCCGTCCGCGGCCGAGCGCTCCGCCGGATCGGCGACGCGCCGCCGAACGGCTCCGATCGCCGACGGCAGCCGGATCGTGCTGCGCCCCTGGGTCGACCCGATCGTGGACGAACGCGGTCACGACCCGCGCTCGCGGTACGTCGAGCGGTTCTGGCTCGGCGTCCTCGGCCCGAGTGCCACCTGGCTGCTGCGGCGCTTCACGGACGAACTCGCCGCCGGCTCTCAGCGCCCGGACGAATCGACGTCGCTCCACGCTGCCGAGGTCGATCTCGTCGAACTCGCGCGCTCGATGGGGATGTCGTACGTGCCCGGTCGGTCGTCGGCGTTCGCCCGTGCGATCCAGCGATGCGTGATGTTCGGCGTCGCGCATCAGACCGGTGACGGGCTCGCCGTGCGCCGCCGACTTCCGGACGTCGCGGACCGACACCTTCGTCGGCTGCCGCCGGGGATCTCGATCAACCACGATCGGTGGCTCGCCGAGTCCGTCACCCTGGACGATCTGTCACGCGGCCACCGGCTCGGCTTGGCGATGCTCGAGGTCGGTGACGAACCCGACCAGATCGAACGTCAACTCGTCGCCATCGGCGTCGGCGCTACAGCAGCAGGTCAGATCGCCGACAACCTCACCCGCCTCGCCGGTTCGATCGAGGCCGCCACCGACACCGACATCGCAACGGGGACCGCCGCCGGGACCGGACCAGATGCGGAAACGGAGGCCGACACCGCAGCGGGGACCGCAACGAGCATGCCGGCCGGCGACGTCAGTCCTTCGGCGGCGTGAAGGTCCGGGCGAGCTCGATCAGCAGCCGGGTCCCGAAGCCGGTTGCGCCCTTCGAGTTGATGCCGTTGTCGGCGTCGACCTTCATCGGACCGGCGATGTCCAGGTGGGCGTAGGGGACGTCGCCGGTGAACTCGGTGAGGAAGATCGACGCGGTGATGGTCCCGCCGTATGGGCCGCCGATGTTGCGCATGTCGGCGACGACGGAGTCGAGCTTCTTGCGGTAGCGATCACGCTCGAGCGGGAGCTGCCACGTCGGTTCGTCGACGTCGTCGCTCGTCGCCTTGACCGCGTCGATCCACCCCTGATGCGTGCCGAGTAGTGCCGCGACCTCCTCGCCCAGTGCACCGAGCGCCGACCCAGTGAGCGTTGCGATGTCCACGATGGCGTCGGGCGCCTCCTCGACCGCGAGCGAGAGCCCGTCGGCGAGAACGAGTCGACCCTCGGCATCGGTGTTGTGGATCTCGACGGTCTTGCCGTTGCGCATCGTGAGCACGTCGCCGAGCTTCAGCGCCGAGCCGGACGGCATGTTGTCCGTGCACATCAGCCAGGCGGTGACCTTGGCCTTGCAGCCGAGTGCCGACAACGCAGACATCGACGCGAGGACCGCAGCCGCACCCGACATGTCCATCTTCATCACCTGGTGGAACGCGTCACTCGGCTTGAGGCTGATGCCGCCCGAGTCGTACATGATCCCCTTGCCGACCATCGCGAGATGCCCGGTCGGCTTGGCGGCGCGACCGCTGGC
>JBCBDK010000690.1:0-2128 GCA_038529675.1 Actinomycetota bacterium | reverse complement strand
GGTACTCGTCGCTCCAGTCGGCATTCTTCAGCACCATGGCTGCGGTCGTCGCTGTCTTGGGCAAGTGATCGAATGCGCTGGAAGCGATTCGGACCAGGAGACGACCACCGCCGGAAAACTGGACCGGAGAGTCCACTCGAAGGATCGTCTTCGGTGTTCCGACCTGGATGATGGTGTCCGCCGTGCGTCCCAGCTGGCGATGGAACAGAACATGGTCCCGGGGATCGATGTTGAGTCGGTAGGTGAACGGCGGGGTCCGAACCGGCGCCGGCGGGAACCGTGTCGCCGCGCGCCGCTTCTTGGTCGATGCTCGGAGTCCCAGGCTTCGGGCAACGGCCTTGAGACGTCGCTCCCCGACGCTCAGACTGCACACGACGACGTCCGGCTCGATGTCGACGGCTCGGGCGAGGGCAGACCGAACCTGCCGATCGAAGTCAACCCAGTCCTCGTGTTCGACGTCCGGCACAAGATGAATCGGCAAACGATCGAACGTCAGCGGACGCAGAGCTCGGCAGTTCCAGAACCAGATGCAGTCACGCAAGCTGTTGGGCTTCGTCACCCAGAGAATCGTCGGCGCCGGCGACCAGGCGCCAGTCGCCCGGTGCTCACCGAATTGCTCGAGCCCGCGGTCGAGGAGAGTGTTGGCGGCGAGCTCGGCACGACCGATTTCGTCGGACGTTCGCGCGGCACGAACGAAGGAGTGGTCGTCGTTCTCCGCTAGGTGCTCCTCCGGCAGGTGGCCAGCCGCAGCCAACTCCCACAGCGGACTCTCGACAGTCGCCGCCATTACCGGGGTCCCCGCAGCAGTGGTTCCGACGACCCCCACACACGCCGGATGGGTGGACCACTCAGATGGGCTTCGACGATCGATGTGCTCGAGCGGCACCAGCGGCAGCCGGAGATCCACCGCAGCTCTCGCGGCGGCAGCATCTGGCGCGTCGACATTCACGAGACAGTCGTACGAACCGTGCTCGATCATCTGGGCCCATGCCGGGTCGAGTCCACCGCGTGTCCGCAGTGGCACGATCATCTCGGTCATGCCCGCCCAACGACTTGAGGCCTCCTGAATTGACCGACGGAACCCTTCCCGGCTCGATGCCCCAATGAGATAGACGACGCGGGCGGGTAAGACCGCAATGCGAGCAGTGACTTGCTCGATCACCCGCTGGCTCACGTCGCTAGCCCTATTCGCTCGCGGTCGACATCGATGCCGACCTCGGCGAGGAATCGGAACTCTTCGAGGGCGGCGCGAGCCTTGTTCTCCGGGGCGATGTAGTCGCCAGGATCGTCCGCCGTCATCAGAGGCAATTGTACGCGATCTGACAGCACGGATCGGGGGGACCGATCCACCGCAACACCGCCCGGTCGCTCGCTCACGCCTCCGAGTTGAGTAGTTCGATTCGGTCGTCGTCAGGCGTATCAACTTCCAGCAAGCTGGCCGAAGCTGGGCGCCGACCGAGCGGTGCGATTGCTCAGAGGCCAGGCAGCTCGATGCCGGGCCTTCCCCGGCTGCGTCGTTGCTCGGGCTCCGCCGGGCGATGACGCCATCCGGCGCCGAGAGGTTCGTAACCGGTCCACTCGGCGAGCGTCTGCTCGATCTCGCCCATCTCGCTCAATGGCTTCGTCGGGCGATTCGGGTCGGCGTCCGGCTCAGGCAGATAGTCGTCTGGCCCCCGCCCGGCCCACTTCGCCAGCGTCCGCTCCGTGCTCCGTAGCTCACTCCAGCGTTTGGTCGGCCGGTATGCGTCCGGCGAGGCCGTCGCATCGTGGTCGAGGGCCGGGCTCTCGGCCTGCGGGCCTCGGCTCCGGCGCGACCGCTCGATCTCAGCTCTGATGTCGTCGACCTGTCGAAGCTCTGCTCGGCGAGCGAGGGCCGGGCGGTCGATCCAGTCGGTCGCGATGGATTGGGCGACGACGTCGAGGGCGGTCTGTTCGCCGGTGGTGGCGACGAACACCTCGTTGGTCGAACGGCCTCGGGTCATGGGGACGTAGAGGTTGCGGACGTCGGTGGGTCCGTCGAGGTAGAGGATTGCGGTGTTGACGGTGCGGCCTTGCGCGCCGGCACCGGTGCGCGCGTACGCGAGGTCGACGTGTTCGGCGACATACTCGCTCGGCAGCCGGACGCGCC
>JBCBDK010000689.1:0-2143 GCA_038529675.1 Actinomycetota bacterium | reverse complement strand
GGCCCAGCAGCCTGACCGAGCGCGTCGGACCCGCCTCGGAATCGAACTCGGCCGTCGCCGGCGCGGACTTCCCGTCGTCCACGATCCAACCGGAGAGCGCGTAGGCCGCGGCGCGGACGTCGGCCTCGTCGTACGCGTCCGAGTCACGCCCGAGCGTGAACAGCTCCATCAACTCTCGGGCGTAGTTCTCGTTCGGTGCGTCGCGATGGCTGCGCGAACCGTCGAGCCAGGCGAGCATCGCCGGATCGGTCGTGATCTCGCGCATCAGCAACCGGAAGTCGCCCGTCGCATGGCGACGCAGCAGCTGGTTCTGCACGACCATGTCGGGGCCGTTCGCCTTCTCGCGGCTCGACGTGAGGATCCCGTGCCAGCACCAGACGAGCCGCTCGTGGAGGAGCGCGTCGTCGCGAAGCATCGTGTCGATCCACCAGCGGATGCACGGCTCCCAGTCCTCGTCGTCGATCGGACCGTCGCTGCCGTCGAGCCCCGGTCGGGCGAGCAGGTCGTCGACGATCTCACCCGGTGTTGCGCCAGCGAACGACTCGACGAGCTCAGGGGTCGGTGCCAACACGAGGCGTCGAACGAGCCGAGCGTTTGCGGCATGCGCAGCAGTGACGTCGGGGGCACGGAGCAGCGTGACGGTCATGGAGTCCACTCAGCCACAGCGCGGATGAAGTTGGCGTGAGCCGCTCCTTCATGTGTTCCTCACGTTCCGCGTGCGACGATGGACGGGATGCGGCTGCTGCTGGTGGAGGACGACACCGATCTCGGTGCGGTCGTCGACCGGGTCCTGGTGGAGGCGGGCCACGCGGTCGACTGGGCACGGACGCTCGCCGAGTCCTCCGAGTTGGTCGCCGTGCACGACTACCACCTCGTCGTGCTCGATCAGGGCCTGCCGGACGGCGACGGGCTCGACCTGTGCCGGCGCATGCGCGCCGAGGGAGACGCCACCCGCGTGCTCGTCCTCACCGCTCGCGACGGGTTGGGTGACAAGGTGACCGGCCTCGACGCCGGGGCCGACGACTACCTGACCAAGCCGTTCGACGCCCCCGAACTCGCAGCCCGGGTGCGGGCGCTACTGCGCCGGCCCGAGGCGGCCCGGGCGCCACAGCTCGTCGTCGGCGACGTGGAACTCGATCCGGCTGCACACACCGTGCGGCGATCAGGGGTGCAGGTGCCGCTCACGTCTCGGGAGTTCGCGCTGCTGCACTTCCTGATGGATCGATCGGGCGAGGTCGTGCCTCGCTCCGAGCTGCTCGACGCCGTGTGGGACGCCAACTACGACGGCCTCTCCAACGTGGTCGACGTCCACGTCGGGAACCTTCGCCGCAAGCTCGAGCTGCCCGGATCGGACTCGCCGATCGAGACCGTGCGCGGCGTCGGGTACCGCATCGGCGAGACGGCAGGTGCGTCGTGAAGCTCCGTCGTCTGCGGCTCCGCCTCACGCTGTTGTTCGCGGTCGTGATGGTCGGACTGGCCATCGGCCCGCTGCTGCTCTGGCGATCCGCAGCCGCCGATCGAGTGCGTGACGACTTCGAGGATCTGCTGGTGGAGCAGATGGAGGCCGTGCAGCGAGCCTCGATCATCGACGACGACGCCGGGGTGTGGTTCCCGGCCTGGTTCGTGAACGCCAACGAGGGCTGGTTCGACGCGATCGAGGACTGGAACCTCGAACCGCCGCTGATCACGTGGGCCCAGACCGCCGGGTCGAGCCCGTCGTTCCGTTCGTACAGCCAGGACGGCGACCGGTTCCAGGCGTACGTGAACCCGCTCCGCTCCGGCGTCGCGCTCGTGACGCTGAACTCGACCGAGGAGCGCGACGACGACCTCTCGTCGGTCGACCGTCGAACGCTGCTGCTCGGACTGCTCCTGGTCGCTGCGGCGACCGGGCTCGGTTGGATCGGTGCCGGGCTCGCACTCGGCCCGACACGCCGCCTGATCGACGACCAGCAGGGCTTCCTCGCCGATGCGGCGCACGAGATGCGGACCCCGCTCGCCGTGATCCAGGCGTCGAGTTCGCAGGCGCTCGCCCGTGAGCGTTCGAGCGAGGAGTACGTCCGCTCGCTGTCGGAGATCCGTTCGGCCGCAGAGCGGCGCCAGCCTCGGGATCGCCTGACCGCTGTCGAACCTCACGAGGTCGAGC
>JBCBDK010000688.1:0-2159 GCA_038529675.1 Actinomycetota bacterium | reverse complement strand
CGCCCCGCCCATATTCGCGCTGCACTCGACGCAGCGGATCCGCCCGTCGCGGCACGTACGCGAGTGGGGAACCCGCTCGAGAATGTCCCGGGAGTGGATTGGTGTCCCATCTGCGAGGACAGCGGACGTCGCGATGGCGATTGGGAGAGTGTGGGGGTGATCGAAGATGTCGAGCAGGTTCGTGCAGTGATCGCTGGCTCACCCCTTGAGGGTCTGATCGTCCGGGATGTCGAACTCTTCGACGGGGTCGGTCGAGTGTTCGTCATCGACATCGAGCAACGTGATGTGCTCCAGATGTGGAGTGCAGCACGGGCGCTCGTGTCAACCACGGGTCGTGCCCCGTGCGTGCTGGCTACATGGGGTGAGGCCGAAGTCGGAGCCGACCGGTTCCGTCCCTTCGCGGGCGAGTTCGGCGGGCTGAGTGCGGAACAAGTCATCGAGCGAGCCGAGGCAATGGGTGCAGAGGACGCCGCTACCTGGTTTCGCGACCGCTACAGCGACTACGCCTTCGACGTCTGGGACTCCCCATATGGTCCCGAATCCGACGTCGAACGCGCGCTCGCCGAGACGCATCGGCGTCTCGGTCTTGCCCCGAGTGAAGGCGAGGTACGAGAAGGAATCGGAGAGCCGGCGAGCGAGGAGTCCCTTGAGCGTTGGCTCCTGACCTGGGAGCTCACGAACGGCGCCGAGGGCGGCGATGACCCTGGCCACCTGGAGTGGTGTCGGGAGTCGAGCGTGCCGACTTCGGTCGTTCTGCTTGACTCAACGAATACCTCTGATGCACTCGCTCTCAGCAGTTTCTGGGCGAACGAGAGCTCTGAGGATGCTGTTGCTCTCCTCGCGTTGGTGCGCTCGTGGAATCGTCGCTTCGGAGCAGAGCTGGTGGCGCACTACGGCACGATGCTCAAGTTCATCGTGGAGCGCCCGCCCTCATCGATCGACGATGCGTTTCAACTGGCGTGCGAGCAGTATTGGGTCGCACCTTGCACGACGGCACTGCCTGGGGTTTCGCTACGCGATCACGCACGCGCCTTACTCGATCGACCCACCTGGTTCATGCACGAAAGACCCTGAGTCCTCCTGTGCCGTTCGCGGACGATCACGGCCAGTCCGGCGGACACGACAAGGCGCACAGAACAACGATCGTTCCGCGCTGATCGCGGACCGACCTCGAGGGAAAGTGCCCGGCCTTCCAAGTTGGAATCAGATCGCGACGATGGTGACGAGGTCGTCCAAGCCTGCGAAGTCGTCGGGATTCCGAGTACACAGTGGCAGTTCTGCCGCGGCCGCAGCGGCTGCGATCAGCAGGTCGACGGCACGCGCTCCTCTGGCCTTGCGACCTCGCGCAACGACAGCGGCGTAGATCCTCCCGTACGCACGGGCAGCAGCGGCGTCGAACGGGATCGGGTCGAACGCTGCCTCCGCACGCTGGAGCCGGTCCTGGCGTCGAGCACGCTCGGCTGCGTTGCGTGTGGCGTGCGGACCGGCCGCCAGCTCAGCCATCGTGATCGACGTGACGGCGACCTCGCGGGGCAGTTCGGACGCGTCGAGGCGTTCGAGATCGATCACCACGGAGGTGTCGAGGATGCCGCGGTCGAGTCGTAGCTCAGGCACGTGGGTCGATCCCGGCGTCGGCGACGGCATCGAGGTCGGCCCGGAAGCGGTCGGGATCGATGGCCGGGGCGAGATGGAACAGATCGACGACGGTGTCTGCGGTGACGAACCGCTGCCGACGGAGCGGGCTGAGTTCGCCGACCGGCTTGCCGGCGCGGGTCACGATGAACGTTTCGCCGGCGTCAAGCCGGCGCATGATGTCGCCGCTGGAGTTTCGGAGCTCGCGCTGTGTGATGGTCGTCGTCACACAGTCAGCGTAGCACGCTGTGCTACCGGGTGGCCGCTCGCTGGTTTTGGGGCGCACAGAATGTTCACCGAGATCGATCGCCACCCCTGTGCGAGATCGGCACGTCGAGCGTGGACCGTCCCGCTCAGGAATGTGCAGAACGATCGGCGCCGCGGTCTCCAGCCGCTGCGCAGCGCAGCGATCAACTCCGCAGACGCAGCCTGTGCGGGAGAATTCTCCTCGCCGCAGCGCTCCCCGAACTGAGCTAGGTCACGGATATCGGAGCTTCTCGGCCTCGAGGTGCCCGGTGTCGCTCAGT
>JBCBDK010000687.1:0-2163 GCA_038529675.1 Actinomycetota bacterium | reverse complement strand
ATCGTCGGCCGTCGGATGGTCGGCGAGGAACCGCATCGTCGCGATCGTGGGCGGCAACATCATCAGTGTGCCGGCCTCGGCCATCGCCAACGCGTCGGATGGGCGGACCCACAGCGAGTGCGTGGTCTCCTTGTCGTCGTGGGAGCCGGCCTGGTCGGCGGGCACCTCGGTGACGAAGAAGCGGGTGTCGAACCGGCGTCGCTCACCGATCGGCGTGATCCAGTGCGCTGCGTACTCGGTGGTGGACAGGTCGAGCACCAGGTCGTGGCGTCGACAGAGGTCGACCATCGACAACTCGCCGTCGTGGACCGCATGGCGTTCTTCGGCCGACACGTCCGGTTTCCCACCGGTCGCAGTGCGCGCGAGCAAGATGCCCGACTCCTCGAAGCATTCGCGCACGGCCGCCACCCAGTACGACAACCCGCCTCGATCGATGCCGAGGCGGGCACTCGCCTCGGCATCGGTCAGGCCGTCGCAGAACGGTTCGATCGCCGCGGCGCCGTCGGCGTCGTCGACCTTGCCGCCGGGGTAGACGTACATGCCACCGGCGAACGCAGCCGCAGCCGTCCGCTCGAGGATGAACACCTCGAGCCCGCCGTCACCGTCGCGCACCGTCATCACGGTCGCTGCGGGCCGGATCGGCACCGTCGTCGGGTCGAAGTCGTCACCCATCGCGTCGACCGTAGGTGGCCCCGGCCTTCACGACGAAGCTCACCCGAGAACGGTCGGGGTCAGACCCCAAACGTTCTCGGAGAACGCAACGACTCCGACCCCGAACGTTCTCGGAGAACGGAACGACTCCGACCCCGAACGTTCTCCGACCCCGAACGTTCTCAGGCGGGGGCGAGTTCGTCGGCGGGGGAATCGTCGGGCGAGTCCGAGTCGCCCGCGGACGCCCCGCCTTCGGCGAGCACGCCGAGCGCGCCGGCGCCGACGAATGCGGCACCGATGATCAACACGGCGGTGGGGTCGTTGGCGAAGACCAGGCCGGCGACGACACCGACGACCGTCGTGGCTGCCAGCACGTCCCAGCGGCGTTGGTACACGTAGGAGATCGTCCCGAGGAAGAGCGAGAACAACGTCACGGTGACGGCCCACTGGTTGTTCGAGATCGAGTTGTTGATGCTGGCCTGCAACTCGGCGACCCAGTCGGTGATCGCGTCACCCTCCTCACGGAGGTCGACCCAGTAGAAGTACCAGAGCAGGTAGGCGCCCGAGATGAGCACGAAGGCGGCGGCGATCCGGTCCATGTACTGGAGGCCACGTCGCAGCAGCTTCAGCAGTCCGTTGTTGGCGAACGCCAGGGCCACCGTGAGTCCGCCGACCAACATGGCCATGCCTGCGGCATAGGCGACACCGTTGGTGATGCCGTCCCACGGCCCACCGACGCGGCTCGTGGCGAACACGGCGGAGATGAAGAAGCCGATCGTGCAGCCGAGCGAGGCGATGGCGTACGCCATGCCGTACACGAACATCGAGCGGAAGGTCTGATCCTTCTCGCCCTGGTTGATCGACGGCGTCATGAACGGCAGCTTGTAGCCGAACAGCATCGCGATCCCGAGCGCCAACAGCGCCACGCCGAAGAACCCGGTGGCGAACTTGGCGTTGGCGGTCAGCCAGTTCGTGAAGTAGTTGGCGAGGCCGGCGGCGATCACGAACACCACCATGAAGCCGGCGGACAACGCAGCGGACACCTTGAGGGCGCGCCGCAGCGCCTGGCGCTGCGGCATCGGCTCGGCACCCTCGCCGTTCGACACGCCGAGGAAGTACATCAAGTAGGTGGGCAGCAGCACGAAACCGCACGGGTTGACGGCGGCGAGCATGCCCGCGACGAACCACAGACTCATGAGGACGACTCCAGGAGTTCATCGACCTTCATCCGAAGGCCGTCGGCGTCGAGGACACCGGCTTGTTCCACGATCATCCCGTCGGGCGTGACGAAGATCGTGGTCGGGAAGTTGAGGAGCTCGAGCCCGAGCTGGAGCTCCTGCAGTTCGTCGAGCAGCAGTTCGTACTCGACACCACGTTCGGTGGCGAACCGCTCCTGCACCGCCCAGGAGTCCATCGGGTTCACACCGATGAATCGAACGCGGTCGCCGACCTCGGCGTGGACGTCGGCGAAGTCGGGCAGTTCCTTGCGGCAGGGGGCACACGTGCTGAACC
>JBCBDK010000686.1:0-2171 GCA_038529675.1 Actinomycetota bacterium | reverse complement strand
GTCCGGGTCGCGAGCTGTCATGGATCTCGTCGTGCGTGCTCGTCTCGTGTGTGTTCACGTCCGACTACGACGTCGACGTGGACCGCCCGGTTCGATCATGGCGGATGAACGCGCCTGTGTCACATTCTCGGCCCAATCTCTCTTCGCCGTCGGGCGTCCGACCTTCGCTTCGGCGGCGGGCATGGACGCCGAACGCCCGCGATGGCATTCGTCCGTGAGCGCCCGCCCGTGGGCGCCGTCCGTGAGCGGCCGCCCGTGTGCCGACTACCGTCGCCGTCGGATGCGACCCGGCGACACCATCGGCCCCCACCGCCTGGTCCGGACCCTCGGCGCCGGCGCCTTCGCCACCGTCTGGCTCGCCGTCGACGAGCTGCTCGACGCCGAGGTGGCGATCAAGGTCCTCGCGGACAACTGGGCCCGCGACGACGACGTCCGGCGCCGATTCGTGGACGAGGCGAGGATCCTCCGTCGCATCGATCACGACCGCATCGTCCGGGTGTTCTCGGTCGAGGATCCACCCGACGGGCAGCCGATGTTCGTCATGTCCTACGCCGACCGCGGTTCGCTCGAAGGACTGCTCGACCAGCACCGCGCCGGGGGTACGACGCCCGGCGAGGCCACGGCCGCAGCCGTGGTGCTGGAGCTGCTCGCCGGTTTGCGCGTGGTGCACGACTTCGGTGTGATCCACCGCGACCTGAAGCCGAGCAACGTGCTCTTCCGGTCCTACCGACCGTACGAGCAGGCTCCCGAGTCCGATCATCCGTTGGCCGCCACGCCGGGCGCCATGGTGCTGGCCGACTTCGGCCTTGCCAAGGACACGATCGCCCGCTCGGGCTTCACCGCCGCGGCGGGGACCCCGGCGTACATGGCGCCCGAACAGGCGCGGACGACGAGCCAACTCGACGAACGCGCCGACGTCTACGCAGCCACGGCGATCCTTTTCGAGCTGTTGACCGGTGCGGCGCCGTTCTCGGCATCGACGCTCCACGACGTTCGTGGCCACCGCGCCGAGGCCCCCGACCTCGCAGTACACGAACGTGGTGCCGCGCTTCGCCGGCGGGATCGATGGCAGGCGGTGATCGACCGTGGGATGGCGCTCGACCCGGCGGCCCGCTTCGCGACCGCCTCTGCGCTCGCCGCTGCGATCGTCGAGGTCGGTGCCGTCGAGGAGGACCGTGCGTCGTTGCGTTCGTCGAACATCGAGACCGTGCCGTTGTCGCCACTGCGGCAGCGGACGGCCGACCTGCTGCGGCGATTCGACGCCGAGTACTCGACCGACATCGACCGGCGGCTCGCCGAGCCGATGCGGGTGACGCTGGCCGGCGACCTGCCCGGTCGTGACGCTCTCGTCGCGGCGATCGCCGATCGCCCCGTCGAGGTGATCGAGGTCGCGCCCGGCGACGTGCGGATCGAGTCGTGTGACGTCGTGGTGCATCGCGCCGACGCCCCGGTTGCGATCGACGGTCGTTTCGGCCCGGTGTGGTCCGAGGCCGTCGCGGTCGACGCACGCGGTGACGCGCCGCTCGATCGGTCCGTCAACCGGCCCGTCGAGCCGTTGGACGAGCAGTTCGGCGCCCGGTCCGGTGAGAGTCCGGGTGATCGATTCAGCGGGGTGCGCCATGACGTCGAGGCGTTCGTCAGCCTGATCGACCTGCTCGTCGGGTCGGGCGACCTCGTCGCGGTCTCGGCCGCGCTCGACCGGCTCGACGACGACGTCCGACTCGCGGGTTCGGCCGCCATGTCGGCGGCGTGGATGGAGGTTGCCGACGACGTCGAGCAACTCCGGCTCGACATCCCGCAACTCGCCGATCCGCCTGCGGCGCGCTCGATCGTCGCCGGTCGGGTCGCGCTGCCGCCCGATCGGAAGACGCAGGGGCTGCGCATCCTCCTCGGCGCCGATCTCGGCGGTGAGGACGACGTCGCTCGGCTGCTCGACGACTGGCGACGGTTCCACTCGTCGGGCGAGGTGGCCTTCACCGCTCGAACGGTCGCGGCCGCAGTGGTTCGGGCCCTCGAGCGTCGCTGGCTGGCCGCTCGAGCGCTCTGAGGAACCACCAGCTGAGTAGCCGCCAGCTGAAGAACCACCCGCTCGGGTCCATCCGCTCGGGAACGACCAGCTCGGGAACGACCAGCTCGGGAACGACCAGCTCGGGAACGACCAGCTCGGGAAC
>JBCBDK010000685.1:0-2175 GCA_038529675.1 Actinomycetota bacterium | reverse complement strand
CTCACCCTCGGACAACTCACCCTCGGACAACTCACCCTCGGACAACTCACCCTCGCGCACCGACATGTTCGACCCAGTTGAGTTCGACCCAGGTGAATTCGACTCAGGTGAGTTCGACTCAGGTGAGTTCGACTGGGGAGGGCTCGACTCGGGAGGGTTCGCGTCGGGAGGGCTCGACTCAGGTGAGTTCGACTGGGGAGGACTCGACTCGGGAGGGTTCGCCTCAGATGCGTTCGCCTCGGGAGGGTTCGACTCGGGCACGGCCGAGCGTGCCGATTCGGACCCGCTCGGCTCGGACTGACTCGCGACGGAGCCGGCCGACCGGTCCGCCGTCGCCCCGCAGGCCGTGACGGCCACGAGTGAAGCGATCGAGGCGACGACACGAATTCGACCCATGGCCACGAGTCTCGAACGCGAAGGTAAGAGCCCGGAGCAGCCGACCGCCCGCCGCGAGCAGAAACACGGGTTCGATGTTCGTCAGTCGAACGTGCCGTGCCGGCCCTCGCCGCCGGCGAACCGTTCAGCACCGCGCCGTGTCTCACCGCTGCGGATCGTCGCCATCCCGAGCTCGGCCTCGCGAGCCAACGCTGCGCCGACGTCGTCGCCCCACTGCTCGATCGCGGCGCGCCGGTCCGACCGCATGCAGCCCTGCGGGAACGCCGACAGCGACGCGGCGAGCTCGATCGCCGCAGCGAGCGCAGCACCCGACTCGACCACGCGGTTGGCGAGGCCGATCCGATGGGCCTCCTCACCGTCGACCGCACGGCCCGTCAGGATCATGTCCATCGCGTGGCTGTGTCCGATCAGCCGTGGAAGACGGATCGTCCCACCGTCGATCAGCGGCACGCCCCACCGCCGGCAGAACACGCCGAAGATCGCATCGCGGGCAGCGACGCGCAGATCGCACCACAGGGCGAGCTCGAGTCCGCCGGCCACTGCGTGGCCCTCCACCGCTGCGACGACCGGCTTGGTCGTGATGCGTCGGGTCGGGCCCATCGGGCCGGGTGAGTCCACGATCTCGGCCGCACCGAGCTCGGTCACGACGTTCCCGCGACCTCCCGCGATCGCCTTCAAGTCGGCGCCCGCGCAGAACGTCCCGGCGGCGCCCGTCAGCACCGCGACATCGAGATCGTCGTCGCGCTCGAGGCGATCGACGGCGTCGTTCAACTCGGCAGCGGTCGGCCCGTCGACGGCGTTGCGGACGTCGGGCCGATCGATCGTGATCACGAGCACCCGCCGGTCGGTCTCGGCGTGGACGGTCACGGAACGAGTCTCGTACCCATCGGCCGGCGTGGCCGAATCTGACCCGTTCGACCGAGCCGACTGTCCCAACCGGCGCCGCAGCCTGAGCAAGACTGCAGGCGTGAAGAAGCTGCCGCGAGACGACCGCCGGGCGAAGTACGTCGCCACCGAGACCGCAGTCGACCGTGCCGGGCTCGCGGCGCACCTCGCGGACCGCCACCGTTGGATTCTCGCCACGACACGGGCCGACGGCCGGCCGCAGATGAGCCTCGTGTCGGGCGGCATGATCTCCGACGGCCGACTTGCGGTCTCCACCTATCCGATGCGGGCAAAGGCGAAGAACGCTCGACGCGACCCGCACGTCTCGGTCGCCGTGATGGGCGAGGAGTTCAACGACGCCTGGGTACAGATCGACGGCGACGCGACGGTCCTCGATGCCGAGGCTGGCGGCGACGAGGGCGTCGACGCGCTGGACGCGTTCGTCGAGTACTACCGATCGATCTCGGGCGAGCATCCCGACTGGGGCGAGTACCGTCAGGCGATGCTCGATCAGGGCAAGTCGATCATCCTCGTCGAGCCCACACGATGGAGCCCGGTGAGCACCGGCGGGTTCCCGCCTGAACTCTTCGCCGACTGAAGTTGGCGCCCGCCGGCGCGCGACGCATCCACGGAATCCGGCCGGGTCCTCCACGGACGACTCCTGATCCGACACGATGTGGACATGACCGACCAGTCTCCGCCGCCCCCACCCGACGGCGGCTTCACCCCGCCAGGCGGCACACCGCCGCCGCCCGGAGCCGCCACACCACCGCCCGAACCACCGCCGCCACCCGGGTCGGCGGACGCGCCCACCCTTCCACCGGCGCCGGGCAGTCCACCTCCACCCGCCGGCCCGTCGAGTGCGACACCACCGCCCCCGCCGGGCACACCGTC
>JBCBDK010000684.1:0-2178 GCA_038529675.1 Actinomycetota bacterium | reverse complement strand
TTCGCCTTCCCCGCACCCCACGAACGGCCGGTCTCCTCGTCGAGACGCCACCGGACCATGTGGTGCGACGCCCCCACGACGCCGGGGCGAATGCCCTCGGTCCGCCAGGCGTGGATCACGAAGTGGCCGATCCGGGTCGTGATCCGGACCAACCCGGCCTCCTCGATCCCGAGCTTCTCCGCGTCGGACGGATGGATCCACAGCGGATGGCGGTGGCTGATCTCGTTCAGCCACTTCGAGTTCGCAGAGCGGGTGTGGATGAGGGTCGGGATCCGGAACGTCGGCAGCAGGATCCGCTCGTCGTTCATCAGATCGAGGTCTTGCCAGTGCACGTGGCTCGGAATCCACGTCGGCGTGGCGTACTCGGCCCAACCCCAGTCGCGCATGGTGGTCGAGAACAGCTCGAGCTTCTTCGACGGCGTGGGGAAACCCTCCTTCAGCTCGCCATCCACCTCGACGGCCGGCGAGCCGTCGCCGAGCTTGGCCAGCTCGGTGTTGGCGAACGCCTCGGCCGACCCGTCGAACGTGCCGATCGTCCTCGGCTTGCGGAACACGCCGTGCTCGTCCTTGACGCAACCGTCCACCGCAGCAGGGTCGACCGGCCGCTCGTAGGGCTCGTACGGGTCGGTCGGCACGGCGAACGAGCCTCGGTCGCGCATGAACTCGAGCGGCGTCTGGCCTGCCTCCTCGGCGGCCTCGGCCAACCCGGGTACCTCCTCGGCGAAGATGTGGCCGTAGTACTCGTCGACCGACATCGGTTCGCCGGGGCGCTCGTCGGACTCGAACCACTTCCGCACGCCGAGCGAGCCGTCGGGGTCGATGCGCCAGGACAAATCGATCCAGAACTCGTTCTCCTCCCACACCTCGCCGGGGTTGAACTCGTGGCTGCGCGAGTCGGCGGTGACCTCCGGTCCGTCTCCACGCTCGGCGCGGATCTCGGCGTAGCGACGGAACACCGACTGGCGGAATCCGATCCAGCGGCCCCCGTGTGTCTCGTACGACGCCAGGTCGTGGCGCTCCGCCCCCACCCCCATCGGCAGTACGTAGTCGGCGAACCACGCGGTCTCCGACCATGTCGGCGTGAGCGCGACGTGGCACTCGACCTTCGCCCGGTCTTTCAGCGCCTCGAGCCAGGTGAACCCGTCCGGGTTGGTCCAGATCGGGTTGTAGACGCGACTGAAGTAGGTGTCGAGCTTGCCGCGGCCCTCGTTGAGGAAGTGCGGGAGCAGGATCGACATCTCGTGGTACGCCAGTGGGAACTCTCGCGGCCAGTTCAGCTCGTTCCAGCGTTCGAGCGCCGGGGCGCCCTTGGTCTGATGCGGCACGAACTTGTTCCACCCGTTGCCCGACGTACCGCCGACCGTGGCGACCGAGCCGGTCAACACGTTCAGGAAGAACAGCGACCTCGCGACCTGCCACCCACCTGCGTTCCCGGCCCCGGCCGCGCGCCAGTTGTGCGATGCGAACCGCCCCGGATGCCGGCCGATCACCTCGGCGATCTCGCGGATCTGTCCGGCCTCCACACCGCAGATGTGTTCGGCCCGCTCCGGCGTGTACTCCGCGTAATGCCGCTCGAGCGCCTCCTCGACCGACGAGAAGTCCTGCGGCAGGTCGGGGTACTCCTCCGCGAGGAACGTCTCCCAGTTCACCCAGCGACGGACGAACTCGCGATCCCACGTGTCGTTCTCCAGCAGCTGACGGGCGATCGCCAGACAGAGGAACGCCTCGGTCCCCGGCCACGTCGGCAGCCAGTGGTCGGCCTTGCTCCCGGTGTTGCTCAGCCGCGGGTCGGCGCAGATCACGGTCGCGCCCTGCTGCTGTGCCTCGATGATGCGCTGTGCGTGGGGGTTGAAGTAGTGGCCCGACTCGAGGTGGGAGGAGATGAGGAAGATCACCTTCGCGTTCGCGAAGTCCGACGACGGACGATCGTGGCCCATCCACGACTGGTAACCGATGCGCGCGTTCGACGAACAGATGTTGGTGTGGCTGTTGTGGCCGTCGGTCCCCCACGACTTGAGCACCCGGTCGGCGTAGCCGTCCTCGCCCGGTCGGCCGACGTGGTACATCACCTCGTTGTGGCGGTCCTCCTCGAAGGCCGTCCTGATCCGGGCGCCGATCTCGTCGAGGGCCTGGTCCCAGCTGATCCGCTCCCACCGGCCAGAGCCGCGCTCGCCCACC
>JBCBDK010000683.1:0-2185 GCA_038529675.1 Actinomycetota bacterium | reverse complement strand
CCGACCTGATCTTGGAGTACTCCGACACGATCCGGCTCGCCGCTCGGCCGCAACTGGGGCCGACGACGGGTGATGCTCGGCTCAGCGATCTCAGTCCGGATGGCGTGGGCATCGTGATCGGCGATCAGTCCGCCTGGGTTGATTTCGAGACACCATTGAGCGGCATCGACGACCTCGGCTCGGCGACTGTCGAACTGGCGCGTGCCGCTCGGGACCTCTACCCCGACGAACCGATGACGAGCCTCGAGATCGCACTGTCGGGACTCGACGGACAACGGCTCCACCGGGGAACGGTGCTGTCGACTCGGCGGCTCAGCGACCACTTGATGGCCGTGCGCATCGGACCGTTCCCGGAGTTCTCGTCGCTCGGTTGGGACCAGTCGCTCACCGTATTCACGTTCACCGACGGGCGTTCGATCCCCGACGACCTGACGGTGGAGATGCGCCGCGAGATGTCGATCGAGGACGCGCCACGCGGACGCAGTTACACCGTTCGCTCTTTCGATGGCGATGGCGTGATGGAGATCTGGATGGCGCTGCATGGCGACGACCCGGAGACCACGTCCACCTGGGCGCGCACCCGCTCGCCGGGCGACCCCGTTGCCGTCTTCGGACCGCGCGGGCGGTTCAAGGAACCGGACGACGTGTCTCGCGCCGTGCTGGTCGCTGACGAGTCAGCACTCGGTGCTGCCGCGGCGGTCGCCGACCAACTCGATGCATCGATCGAGGTCGCCGTGGTGGGCGTCGTGGATCATGCGGACCACGAGTTCGAACCTGACCTGCATCGCGAGGTCACCGTGCGCTGGTTGCACGCCGAGCGTGGCGAAGCTCGCAGCGACGCCGTCACCTCGATGCTGGCCGACGTCGATGCGACTGGCACGTACTTCTGGGCCGCCGGCGAGTACGACCTCACCCGTGCGATCCGGCGGCACCTCCGGCGTGAACGACGGATCCCGGCCGAGCAGGTGGCCGTGTCGGCGTACTGGCGCCCCGGCGCTCATTGACCTCGTCGCCGGAAGAAGGCGGTTGCAGTCACGGGTCTGCTGAGCGGTTCGGTGACAGCCCGGTCGCTTGCCGATGGCTCGCCACGACCGCTCCGAGGGCGCTCGGTATCCGCCGCAGCTAGAACGCCTGGCCGGCCACGCAGTTCCGGCACGGGGCGGACCGCTCGGTAGTCGCGGTGGCGGCGTCGGCTACGGGCCGATGTCGATCTCAAGCCGGGCGGCGAGCGCGATTGGTTCGACGACGTCGATCGAACGAGCCCAGGATCCGTCGCGCAGCGCCCAGTCGTTGAGGTCGAGCCCGTCGGGCGGAACGACTCGGTGAGCGTTCGCTCCCTCCAGCTCGAGATTGGCCAGAAGTGCATCGGCGCCTGCGTGTCCGGCGTGGTCGGCGTCGAAGCACACCATTACGGGCATGGCCGGGTCGGACCGCTGAACGCTACGGGCGATCATCTGAGCGATGTCGGCATGGGCGGCCGCTGCACCGAGGACTGATACTGCCCGAATGCCTGCACCAGCGACGACGAGCCCGTCCGGAATGCCCTCGGCGATCACCAGGGCCTGTTTGTCGTCTCGGTGCGTGACCGGCCGGTGCCAGGCGAGTTTCGGGTTCGGTGCGATGGAGCGCGCTGGGTTGGCGTACTTCATCCCGGCGTGCTGAGGGTCGAGGAAGCGTGCCTGGAAGTAGACGAGATGGCCGTCAGGGTCGAGGCAGGGGAACACGGCGGCTGAGTGTCCGTCCGGGACGCCGGCGGGTCGCCGAGGGTTGCGGGTTCCGAGGTCGGCCCCGACTCGGTTGGCGACGAGGACGTCGTCGGTGAATCCTCGGTGCCGGAGCCAGTCGAGCACGTCGCCGCCGGCTGCGGTCCAGAGCGTGCGTTCGCAGTGTTCGACGTAGTCGGCGATGATCGGCGACTGGCTACCGCAGGGTTCGGGGCCGCCCGATCGTTGCGGCGCCTGTTCGTGCGGTTGGGGGCCCGCGTGATGGTCGTTGAGCCAGCGCATTGCTTCGCCGATGTCGAGGCGTTGGTTGGCGATGACGGCGTCGATGGCGGTGCCGCCGTGGCCGCCGGACCAGCATCGCCAGCGTTGGGTGCCGGTGCGGTCGGTGGTGATGGTGACGGAGGGGTTGTTGTCGGGGTGGTCGGCGTGGGGGCAGTGCCAGCGGCGGCGGTGTCCGGTGC
>JBCBDK010000682.1:0-2186 GCA_038529675.1 Actinomycetota bacterium | reverse complement strand
GCCTCGATGGCAGCCGACCGATCGCAGCGACGGGTTTCGACACCGACCCGACCTGCGAGAGCGTCGAGGCCGTCATGGGCTCGCCGTTCGCAGTCGTGCCGACGCCGAAGGAATCGATCACGACGCCATCTCGCACGATCGCAATCGATACACCGGGAACGCCGAGCTCTACCATCCGGTCGACGAGCATCGAGGTGCCTGACTCGCTCCTCAGTTCGGTCTCGACAGCGGTTCGCACGACCGCGGCCGACGGCTCGGGGGTCGTGGACGGCGGCGCCGCCGTTGTGGACGACGTGGTCGACGTCTGCAATGTCGTCGGCGTGGCGGGAGCGCTCGGTTGACTCGTTGTCGGCAGATCCGCAGGGTCGGGCTCGGTGACGATCGGCGAGTTGTCGCTGGACGGCACCGGCGGCGCCGTCGACACGGAAGAAGACGACGCGGCAGAAGACGCGTCTGATGGTGGTGCCGGTTCGGTTCCGCCACACGCTGCGAGCCCGCCGACGATGACGATCGTGACTGCGAGTGGTCGAGTTCGCCCGGGCTTCAGAGTATGCCGCATGGCGGCACAGTGTGCCAGAAGAGTCGGGGCTCATTCGAATCAGAACTCCGACCTCTGCGTCTCAACCGAATCCCGCACCTTCCACGATCAACCGACCCTGCGCAGCCACGGGCGCGCCCGTCGTCAAGACCTGGGATCGACTCGGGCGCAAGCGGCTTGGTTTCGGGCCCTCTCCTTGTCGTCGGGACGATGGAGTTGCTGGTGGGACTTTCGGTCAGTCGAGCGCTCGGCTGACTCGCTTCAACGCTGATCGGCGGTGTTTGCCCGAGACTCGGAGCGACGACAATGCATCAGGTGTCTCCGGCGACCCTTCGGCTGCCTGCAAGATGCTCCGACGCTGCTTCTTGCTGCGCACCTTCGCGAACACGGCGGCGTCCTTCGAGGTCGGGTTGACTACGACGACCGGGCCCTTGCAGATCCCGACGCACTTCAGTTCGAGGACGTCACCGCGCGCAGCGAGCAAGTCGTGCATCTTCGCGAACTCGCACAGCTTCCGGCAGTCCTTGCCAGCGCACATCGCCGCAACGGGTCCGGTCGCCGCCCCTGCCGCGGTTGTTCCCTTAGCCAATGGTGTAGTCCCGGAGCAGCTTGTTCATCTCGATGACGTGCAGTTCTTCGGCACCGATCTGCGTTCGGGCGTACTCCTCGAGGTAGATCGAATTGTCGGCGCACAGTTCGAGGAGCTTGCGGTAGAGATCGAGAGCCCGACGCTCGTGGGCAATCGACTCGCGCAGGATCGTCTCGATCGAGTGGTCGTGGGACTCCTCGATCGGTGCGATTCCCTGTGTCGGGTGCCCACCAAGACCGGTGAGGATCTCGCCAGCCTGGCGGGCATGAACGAGTGACTCGTCGGCCTGCTCTTGCATGAATGCCACGAGCGGCAGCCGGTTCGGTCCGGTGATCACGAGTGAGTAGTGGGTGTAGCGAATCACGCCTGCCAGTTCGGCGAGCATGATCTCGTTGAGTACCGGGTTGATGTGCTCGGTGTTGAGAAGCGGGTCGTCCATGTGAGAAATCCTTGCGGTGCAGTCGTGCAGGTGGAGATCGGTTGAGTCAGGCGCTGACGAGGATCCGTTCGCCGGTGTGGGCGCCGACGCCGACGTGATCGCCGCCGACTTCGAGCGTGAGCGTGCCGTCGGGTGATGCCGACGAGATCGTGACCTTGGCACCGGGCTGAATGGCTGCGGCTTCGAGGAACTCGAGGAGACCGGGTTCGAACTCCAACTCCTCGGTAATGCGACGAACCACCATCGAGCGTCCGGGCGGAACCGACGCCATGGGAACCAGGTCGCGTTCTTGGAAGTCGGAACCGGGGATCGGGTTGCCGTGCGGGCAGGTGGTCGGGTTGCCGAGGTAGTCGTCCATCGCCTTTTCCACCGAGGCACTCATCACGTGTTCCCAGCGGCCAGCCTCGTGGTGCGCCTCGGCCCAGGAGAGCTTGAGTACATCGGTGAGGAACCGCTCGGCGAGACGGTGCCGACGCACCACCTGTTGAGCGAGTTCTTCGCCCGCCTCGGTCAGCACGATGCCGTCGCTGATGTCGATGAGTCCCTCGGCAGCCATCTTCTTCATCATCTCGCTGACAGCCGGTCGGCTGACGTCCAATCGTTCAGCGATGGCGTTCGCG
>JBCBDK010000681.1:0-2187 GCA_038529675.1 Actinomycetota bacterium | reverse complement strand
GGTGGCAGCGAGTGCCGCGCCGTCGGTTGCGGCGCCGCTCGCCACCAAGTTGTACGTCAACCTCGCGATCGCCGACCGCGCCGAGGAGATCGCCGCGATGCAGGTCGACGGTGTCGGGCTGCTTCGTGGCGAGTTCATGGTCACCGAGGCACTCGGCGGGCGTCATCCCCGTGCACTCATCGCGTCGGGCGGGCAGGCCGAGTTCATCTCGCGGATGTCGTCCCAACTCGGACGGATCGCACGCGCGTTCGGGAACCGGCCCGTCATCTACCGGACGATGGACTTCCGCTCGAACGAGTTCCGCGGCCTCGAGGGCGGCGATCGGTTCGAACCGGTCGAGGAGAACCCGATGATCGGGTACCGCGGCTGCTACCGCTACCTGCACGACACCGAGACGTTCTCGCTCGAGCTCGACACGATCGCCCGTGTCCGGGACGAGTGCCCGAATCTACACGTCATGATTCCGTTCGTCAGGACGGAGTGGGAGCTCGCCGCATGTCTCGATGCGATCGACGCCAGCCCGCTCGGACGTCAGCGCGATCTCGAGCTGTGGGTGATGGCCGAGGTGCCGTCGATCGTTGCTCGGATCCAGGACTACGCGCGGCTCGGGATCTCGGGCGTGTCGATCGGGACGAACGACCTGACGCAGCTGATGCTCGGCGTCGACCGCGACTCCGAGATCCTCGCCGAGCTGTTCGACGAAAGAGACTCGGCCGTGCTCTGGGCGATACGGACGATCATCGACCAGTGCCGCGCGGCCGGCCTGACGTCGTCGCTGTGCGGGCTTGCGCCCTCGCGCGACCCGCGGTTCGCCGAACACCTCGTCGAGTTCGGGATCACCTCGGTGAGCGTCGACGCCGATGCTGTCGATGCAGCTCGACGCACGCTCGCCGCGGCGGAGCGACGGCTGGTCGTCGACGCCGCCCGGGCCGCGAACGGTTGACGGCGTGCTCAGTACGAACCGGCTCGACGATCGGGACCCGATGAACTCGACCGTGTCGACATGACGCGCTCGACCACGACCACCCGGAAAGGACCCGAGTCACCATGACCACCGACTACACCCAGCACCGAAGCGAGCTCCTCGACGGCTACCGGCGACTCAACGCCGCCATCCCCGAGACCATGAAGGGCTTCTCGTCGTTGCACCGTGCGGCCGTCGCGGACGGTGCGCTGTCGACGGCGACCAAGGAGCTGATGGCGCTCGCGATCGGCATCGCAGCCCGCTGTGATGGCTGCATCACGCTGCACACACACGCTGCGCTCAAGGCGGGGGCGACCGCTGAGCAGGTGACCGAGGCGATCGGCGTCGCAGTGCTGATGGGCGGTGGCCCGGCGTCGGTCTATGCGATCGAAGCGCTCGATGCGCTCGAGTCGTTCGGGACCTGAGCCCGGCGATCGAGCCGCGGCCGTTCCCGCACGAGCCGACGGTTCCACGCCGACGCCGCCGTGGGCCGAGCCGTCGGAGCACATCGCATCGGAGCTGAGGACCGACACCGGCACCGGCCTGAGGAGTGCCGACGCTGCAGCGCGTCTCGAGTCGGACGGTCCGAATCTGCTCGCCGAGTCACCGCCGCCCACGCTCGCCCAACGCTTCCTCGCGCAGTTCACCGACCCGCTCGTCGGGCTGCTGCTCGCTGCGATCGTCGTCTCGCTGCTCGCGTGGTGGAGCGACGGCGCCGACGAGGCGCCGGTCGAGAGCATCGTCATCGCGCTGATCGTCGTGGCGAACGCCGTGATCGGGGTCTGGCAGGAGGGACGGGCGATCGACGCCGTCGCCGCACTTCGCCAGCTGACGTCGGTGCAATCGACGGTGATCCGTGACGGGAGGTCGCGGACGCTGCCCTCCGAACAACTCGTCGTCGGGGATCTGATCGTGCTCGCCGAGGGCGACGCGGTCTCGGCTGACGCCCGGCTGTCCGAGACACACGACCTCGAGGTCTCGGAGGCTCCGTTGACCGGCGAGAGTCTCCCGGTCGCCAAGTCGGTCCTCCAGTCATCGCCCGATGCTCCCGTGGCCGACCGAACGTGCATGGTCCACAGCGGGACCGCGGTCACGAAAGGACGGGCGCGGGCGATCGTGACCGCCACCGGTGATCGCACCGAGGTCGGCCGGATCGCCGAGCTGCTCGGCAGCGCCGAGGTCGACCGCACTCCGCTCCAACGTCAGATCGATCAGCTGAGTCG
>JBCBDK010000680.1:0-2198 GCA_038529675.1 Actinomycetota bacterium | reverse complement strand
GTGTCGTGATCGCCGAGGACGAGGCCATCATCCGGATGGATCTTCGCGAGACCCTCGAGGAAGAGGGCTACGACGTCGTCGGTGAGACCGGTCGTGGTGACGCGGTGATCGACCTCGTGCGCGAGACCGAGCCCGACCTCGCGATCCTCGACATCAAGATGCCGGGTGCCGACGGACTCGAGGCCGCTCGGATCATCAACGCCGAACGGCTCTGCGGTGTGCTGATGCTCACCGCGTTCTCACAGCGCGAAGTCGTCGAGGAGGCGCGCGACGCCGGGGCGCTGGCGTTCCTCGTCAAGCCGTTCCAGAAGAGTGATCTCGTACCGGCGATCGAGGTCGCGATGGGGCGGTTCCGCGAGCTCCGTTCGCTCGCCGGCGATGTCGACGCACTCGGCGAGCAGCTCGAATCACGCAAGGCCATCGACAGGGCGAAGGGCAAACTGATCGACGAACACGGGCTCACGGAGCAGACCGCGTTCGCGTTCATTCAGAAGACCGCGATGAGCGAGCGGACGAAGATGCGCGACGTCGCTGATCGGATCGTGTCGGGCGAACTTGCGCCACCGGCGTCCTGATCGCGAGCACCGCCATGGGAACGCATCTCCTCGTCGACGGCAATTCGCTCACCTACCGGGCGTTCTTCGCGTTGCCGACCGACATGGCGACGGCCAGCGGTCAGGTCACCAACGCGGTGTTCGGCTTCACGTCGATGCTCGCCTACGTGCTCGACGAGCAACGCCCCGAGGGTCTCCTCGTCGCCTTCGACCGTCCCGAACCGACGTTCCGTCACGAAGCCGAGCCCGAGTACAAGGCGCAGCGCGAGGCTGCGCCCGACATTCTCCGCCAGCAGATGGGCCTGGTACGCGAGGTCCTCGACGCGTGTGGAATCCAGACGATCGACGTCGCCGGTTGGGAGGCCGACGACCTGATCGCCACCGCCACCGACGAGCTGGTCGATCGCGGCAAGGGTGTCATCATCGTCACCGGCGACCGGGACAGCTACCAGCTCGTCTCCGACGAGCGTGACGTCCGGGTCATGTACAACAAGCGCGGCGTCAGCGACTACGCGCTCTACGACGAGGCGGGCATCGAAGGCAAGACCGGCGTCCGGCCCGAGCTCTACGTCGAGTACGCCGCGCTGCGCGGCGACAACAGCGACAACCTGCCGGGCGTCCCCGGTGTCGGCGAGAAGACCGCCGCCAAGCTGATCAACAACCACGGCGGCCTCGACGGGATCTTCGCCGCCGTCGACGAGCAGACGCCGAAGCTGCGCCAGAACCTCACCGAACACGAGGAGCGGGCCCGCAAGAACCGTGAGCTCATGAAGCTCCGCCACGACGCGCCGCTCGAGGGGATCGATCTCGACGACCTCACGCCGAAGCCGAACGCCGACGAGATGAAGCGGCTGTTCGACTTCCTCGAGTTCCGGGCACTCTCTGGGCGGATCACGGCCGCGATCTCGTCCATGGGCGCCGAGATCGACCTCGGCCCCGCCGAGGAGCAGCAGGAACTCGTCGCCGAGGTGACCACCGTCGAGTCGGCCGCAGAGGCAGCGGCTGCGGTCGCTGGCGCCGAGTCGCTCGACGTCGCCGGACGCTGGGTCGGTGAGTCCGGCCGAACCGAACTCACCGGCATCGCCGTCGTCACCGACGGATCCGTGTCGGAGGTCGCGTGGATCCCTGCAGAGCTGGTCGGCTCCGACGAGGTGTCCGCCGCACTCGCCGGGCACGGCGACGTTCGCGGCCACAACGTGAAGGCGCTGATGCGATCCCTGCTCGGCTACGGCGTCGAGCTGGGCGGGCTGACGCTCGACACGGCGATTGCCGCGTACCTGATCGACCCGGCTGAAGCCCGCTACGAGCTGCCCGACCTCATCGAGAAGTACACGAGTTTCGCACGACCGTCCGACGATGCCGCCGGTTCGGGGCAACTCGACCTCGACGGAACGTCGCTGACCGACGCCGAGCTGGCCGGACGCGACGCATTGGCGATCCACCATCTCGCCGGTCCGATCCGTGCGAGCCTCGATGCACAGGGGATGGCCGAGCTGTACGCGTCGATCGAGAACCCGCTCGTCATGGTGCTCGCGAAGATGGAGCACGTCGGCGTCGGCGTCGACCTCACCGAGTTGGAAGGCCTGAACCAGAAGCTCACCGACGAGGTCGAGTCGCTCGTCACCGAGCTGCGCGAGGTCGCCG
>JBCBDK010000679.1:0-2207 GCA_038529675.1 Actinomycetota bacterium | reverse complement strand
CGTTCGTCGTCGATGTCGGGAGGTGGTTCGGTCGCCAGATCGACCTCGGTGCCTTCACTCCGGACGCTCTGGCGATCCAGGACTCCCTCTTCTGAGCGACGTCTGACCTTCCGAGGGCCATCCGTTCTGTCTCCGCCCCGACGACTCGCTCGAGCGCTCAATTCCGTGCACCCCAGCGGGCGCCTTCGGCGTGGTGATATGCGATCCTCGGGGTGGGCCACACTGGCCTGATGGAGTTGTCGATCCGGCCGATGATGCTTGGTTCGGTCGAACTGCCCGAGAACCATCCCCGCGCCGCGGACGGCACGTGCGTCATCCTGGGCTTCGTCGTCATCCATCCCGACGGTGCGATCGTCGTCGACACCGGCGTGGCCGACGACCACGACCTGCTGAACGAGTTGTACCACCCCGCCGCGACACCGCTGGTCGACGCCCTGAACGGCGTGGACGTTGACGAACGAGATGTCGTCGCGATCGTCAACACTCATCTCCACTTCGACCACTGCGGCCAGAACCGGATGCTGCCGACCGTGCCCGTCTACGTCCAGGCAGCCGAACTCGAAGCGGTCCGACTGCCGAAGTTCACCATCCTTGAATGGGCCGAGATCGCCCACGACCGACGACGAGTCATCGACGGCGACGCCGAAATCGCACCGCGTGTCAGTGTCGTGGCGACGCCGGGTCACACGCCCGGCCACCAATCGGTCGTCATCAGCAACGCGGACCAGGTCGAGATCATCGTCGGTCAGTGCTGCTACACGTGCGGCGAGTTCGCCGATGGTTCGATCCTGCCCGCGGACATGCACGAGCCCTCACTCCTCGACGAGGGGCTGGCTTCACTCGACCGGCTCCGACGCCTGAACCCGACCTCCGCCCACTTCAGCCACGACACGACCGTCTTCACGGCGTGAATACCGGGCGCCTCGCAGCGCTCCGGGGTGCCGTTCTCGCGCACGGTCCACGGTGGGTCGGCAAGCGCAGATATGCGCTGCTTCGACTCAGAGTCAGGCCGCGATGAGTTTGGAGTACTTGCGTTGTGCTGCCTGCTTTGAGACGCCGAGCATGGCTCCGATCTCAGACCATGAACGATCCGCAGCGCGAGCGGAACGTACGGCTTCGATGATGGCCGCATCCACGCCATTGCGTTGCTCGGCGAGTTCCGCGATCGCTCGCAATGCGTCGGTGTCGGCGGGAACCAGGTCGTGGGCGTCGACGCGGTTGGCCCATGCCTCAAGGGCTGCTGCTCGTTCGGCTCGTGTCGTGTTCATGGCGTCCACCATCCCCTGAGGAACTTCTTGCGTGCCGGCATAGCGTGGATGATTGCGACACCGTCGTCGTCGCTGACGACTCCGACCTCGAGCGGAGCTGATGTCGTCGACGGCCCGATGAACATGGTGACATCCGGGTCGTCGGTGTCGAACGCTCGCCAGTGGTGTCGGAATGCGTGCAGCATGTCTTCGTCGGCAACACCGTGCTTGCGGGCGCTCGCTTCGATGTCCACCATCGACCAGCATACGTCCGAGGCGCCCACCCGTCAACACATGTTGACGGGTGGTACGTGCGCTCTACCGACGTTCCCGGGCGGGTCGCCCACTCACCGACGTGCCGGTTCCGAGCGTTCTCCAGCAGTCTGGCGCGCTGCTGATACGTGCGGGCCTTAGCTAGTTTGCGGTTGTGCTGGATGGGTCCGTTCCACCAACACTCCGTGCGCTTCGGGAGTGGATGGCCAAGCATCGCGGATCCGAAGAAGTCATGGACTTACTGGGCCTCTGGCTCGCCGATGACATCGCTCACGCCGGCTACTCGTGTACCCCTGTGAACTCGGTCAGGTTCGCGTCGACGGGCGGTGACGGGGTCCACTTCTCGTTCCTCGATGTTGGCTCCGGATTCGGGGAACGGTCGCCGATCGTCATGACGGTACCGATGTCGGCCGACCCGAACTGGATCGTGGGCGAGGACCTCGTCGACTTTCTGTCGCTCGGCATCGACACCGGCTACTTCGTTCTCGAGTCGCTGGCCTATGGGGCTGACTGGGAACGCGACATTCAGGGATCAGCCGACGCACCGCTGCGACGATTGCTCGAGGGGCTTGCCGAGCAGTTTGGGCTGCGAGCGTGGGAGAACGTCGAAGAGCGTCTGAGGAATCTTGATCGCCGCTACGGAGATGTGCTCGTGATGGCCGACTTCTCAGCTGAGAAGTCGGCCAT
>JBCBDK010000678.1:0-2216 GCA_038529675.1 Actinomycetota bacterium | reverse complement strand
AGATCGTCGAGCGGACGGAACTCCGCGACGGACACGTCGTTGTCGACCAGGGCGAACTCGCCGGTGCCGTCGCCGAACGTGTAGAGCGGCAGCGGTTCGTCGCCGGTCTCACCGACGTCGGCGGCTGCGACGGTCTGCGCTTCCTGCGGGATCAGCGTCGGCGGGTAGTTGAAGATGTCGTCGTTGTTCTTGGTCGATGTGGCGACCGCCACGACGAACGGGAAGATCACCACGAGGGCGACGGTCACGAGCAGGCCGTAGGTGGCGACCCGCACGACGGTCGCTCGTGGTCCCTTGCGTCGCACACTCATGACAGGCCTCCACCGCTCGCCGCCTCATCGCGCTGCTGTCGGAACTGGAACGACGTGAAGCCGAAGATGATGATGAACAGGATCCACGCAAGCGCCGACGCGTAGCCCTGGCGGTTGTTCTGGAACGCCTCGTCGTAGAGCGCGAGCACCGGCGTCTCGGTCGCGTTGCTCGGGCCGCCGGGCTCGGGCCGGGCGAGGATCCACACGATGTCGAACAGCTGGAGCGCGAGGATCGAGGTCGTGACGAGCACGTAGAACGTCGTGTTCCGCAGCTGCGGGACGGTGATCCGCCGGAAGATCTGCCAGGTGCTCGCGCCGTCGATCTCCGCCGCTTCATAGAGGTCTTTCGGGATCGATTGATGACCCGCGAGGTACAGGACCGTGTTGAACCCGAAGCTCATCCACGAGAACACGACGACCATCGACAGCAGCGCCGTACTTCGTTCGGTCAACCAACCCTGACCGGCGCCGGCTTCGGACAGCCCGACCAGGTCGGTGAGGTAGTTGATCCACCCGATGGTGGCATCGAACATCTGCCCCCAGATGATCGACACGCCGATGACGCCGGCGACCGACGGGACGAAGTAGATCGCTCGGAACACCTTCATGCCCGGCAGGTGCGAGGCGAGGATGCTCGAGAGCACGAGCGCCGGCAGGACGGCGAGCGGCACGGCGAGCACGAGGAAGACGGTGATGTTGCGCAACGACAACCAGAACTCGACGTCGCGCGCTCCGATCACCCAGTGCTGGCCGAACCAGTCGGCGTTCATCAGGACCTGATACCCGTCCTTCAACACCTCGGTGCCGGCGTTGGCCTGCTCGGCGCTCGAGACGTCGAGCGACAGCGCCCGGATGTAGTTGTCGAAGGCGATGAAATCGCGGGTCGTGTTCGTCGTGTCCCAGTCGAAGAAGCTGACCCAGAGCGAGAACAGCAACGGGAACGCGAAGAAGACCATGAAGCCGAGCAGGTTCGGCGAGAGGAATGCGAGACCGGCGAGGGTCTCGTCGGTCGAGTGCGGCGATCCGAAGTGGCGTGCCGCCGGCCGGGACCACATGAACGCCGTGGCGAACGCGGCGCCGACGGTGACCGCGACCGCCCCGATCGTCAACGGCCGCGCAACGCTGTCGAAGAACGCGGCGACGAGACCCGACGGATCGGCCACGATCACGAACCAGACGCCGGCGAGCCCGGCCAGGATCCAACCGGCCTGACGGAGGCGGTTCGGTCCGACCGCGGTCGGTCGATCGGCCAGGAGCTGCTTGCCGACCAACACCCACAGCAGGCCGACGCAGACGACGAGGAACGGCACGAACGCCTTGTAGAGACCCTCGCCGAGGTCGCCGATCGCACGGTAAGCGTTGAAGAGATGCAGCGACGCGGACGCGCCGACCAGCGTCAGCAGGTAGTTGACCGCGAGCGAGAGCGGGCGTGCCCACCGCGCTCGGTTGACGACGCCGTACGCGGACGCGAGATGTGCGACGAAGCAGAAGCTGAAGAAGGCGAGCAGGGCGTATCGGGGCATCCACGGGAGTTCGTCGTCGCCCCCGCGACGCGCGATCAACACACCGATCGCACCGGCGGCGGCACCGACGACGTGCCACACGGCGAGCAGGCGCAGCCGCAGCCGGAGGTCTCGGTGATCGTCCGGTACGGGGCGCGTCGGCGCCTCGTCGTCGCTCGCCGAGTCGGCGACGTCCGTCATGCTGGTCTTCGACACGTTCCCCCCACGAATCCCCTCGCCACGAGCACGCCCGCCCGGATGGCGAACGTAGCCCAACGGCGAAGGAGCCGGGGTCGTGTGACCCCGGCTCCTTCGTCATCGACCGGCACGGCGCGGTCGGCCGGCCGGTCGGTCACCGGAACGGTGTGATCAGCCCTCGAACGCCACGGCGGTCTCGGCACAG
>JBCBDK010000677.1:902-2222 GCA_038529675.1 Actinomycetota bacterium | reverse complement strand
TCGGCGAGCGGGGCTTCTCGCTGTCGGGCGGGCAACGCCAACGGATCGCCATCGCCCGGGCGATCGCCGCCGACCCGCGGGTCCTCGTCCTCGACGATGCGACGTCCGCGGTCGACCCGTCGAAGGAGCACGAGATACGCGCCGCTATGGCCACGGTCATGCAAGGGCGGACCACGATCGTCATCGCCCACCGACCGGGCACGATCGCGCTCGCCGACCGGGTCGTGCTCCTCGCCCGCGGCAAGGTCGCAAGCCAGGGCACGCACGATCACCTGCTCGCCACGAGCGAGGCCTACCGAGACGTGCTCGCCGCGATGGGCGACGTCGATCGCGAGCCGGCGGATCAACCCGAGCCGGCCGGAGGCGCCTGATGTTCGGGATGGGTTCGGTCTCCGACGAAGACCGTCTGGACAGCGAGCAGGCGAAGCAGGTGCTGCGTCGCGCTGCGCGGATGGCCCGGCCGTTCCGGCGCACGATCCTCGCTGCGCTCGGCTTCGTGGCGATCTCGACCCTCGGTCTCCTGCTCGGCCCGGTGATCGTCCGGTTCGGGATCGACGACGGCATCAACGAACGCGATCGAGGCGTGCTCGCGACCGCGGCGATCGTGTACGTCGCCGTGGTGGCGTGTGCGTACCTCGCCGCACGCCAGCAGTACGTGTTCGTCAACCGGGCCGGTGAAGGCTTCCTGCGTGCGCTGCGGATCCGGGTGTTCGACCACATCCAACGGCAGTCGCTGGCCTTCTTCGACCGACACCAGTCCGGTGTGCTGATCTCGCGTATGACGGCCGACATCGAGTCGATGGCCGAACTCGTCCAGTGGGGGCTGCTCCAGTTCGTTGCGGCCGTGTTCCTCATCACGATCGCGTTGGCACTGATGCTGGCGATGAGCTGGCAGCTCACCATCTGCGCGCTGCTCGTGTTCCCGGTGATCGTCGTCGCCTCTCGCAAGTTCCAACGCGACTCCAACGCGGCGTACCTCGAGGTGCGCGAGCGCGTCGGCGAGAACCTGGCCGAGCTGCAGGAGAACATCGCCGGCGTCAGGATCGTGCAGGCGTACGCACAGGAGCCGGCCCGCACCGAGCGGTTCGTCCGCTCGAACCGGGCGCTCTTCGAGTCGCATCGCCACTCGATCCGAGTCTCGACGTGGTACTTCGGTCTCGTCGAGGCGGCGGGTGTGGTGGCCACCGCCCTGGCGGTCGGCATCGGCGGGTGGCTGGTCGGTCGCGGCGACGTCACCGTTGGCACCGTCATCGCGTTCGTCTTGCTCCTCGCCCAACTCTTCGAGCCGGTCCAGCAGCTGTCGCAGCTCTACAACACCGT
>JBCBDK010000677.1:0-892 GCA_038529675.1 Actinomycetota bacterium | reverse complement strand
ACCGTGCAGTCCTCGGCGGCGTCGCTCGACAAGCTGTTCACGATTATCGACACCGAACCCGATCTGCTCGACGGCGACGACGGACTCCCCGAGCGCGGCGACGTCAAGCTGTGCGGCGTCGGGTTCCGGTATCCGGGTACGACCGCGTCGGTGCTGCGCGAGGTCGACCTGTCCGTCGCCGACGGTGAGCGCGTTGCGGTCGTCGGTCCCACCGGCGCCGGTAAGTCCACCGTCGCCAAGCTCGTCGCCCGGCTCTACGACCCGACGGAGGGAACCGTCAGCTTCGGCGGTGTCGACCTGCGCGACGTGAGCATCGGTGATCTCCGGCAGCGGGTCGTGGTCGTGCCCCAGGAGGGGTTCCTCTTCGGCGGCACCATCGCGGACAACATCCGCATCGCCCGCCCCGGCGCCACCGACGACGACGTGCGGGCCGCTGCCGACGCGATCGGAGCACTCGACCGGTTCGACGCGTTCCCCGATGGCCTCGACACCGAGGTGCGCGAGCGGGGCTCGCGTCTGTCGGCCGGAGAACGCCAGCTCGTGTCGCTCGCGCGTGCTGCGCTCGTCGACCCCGCCGTCCTCGTCCTCGACGAGGCGACGAGCTCGCTCGACCCGGGGACCGAGCTCATCGTCGAGTCCGCGCTCGAGCGTCTCATGGCCGGGCGAACCAGCATCGTCGTGGCGCATCGCCTCTCGACCGTTCGACGTGCCGACCGGATCGCGGTCATCGACGGCGGTGCGCTCGCCGAACTCGGCACCCACGACGAGCTGGTGATGCTCGGCGGCCGCTATGCCGTCCTCGCCGCTGCGTGGGAGTCGGCACAGCCCGCCTGACGCGGCAGCGCCGGCCGGATCGCCCCCGTCATGGCGATCCGACCGGCCTCCACCCGGC
>JBCBDK010000676.1:0-2238 GCA_038529675.1 Actinomycetota bacterium | reverse complement strand
CCACCGCGCCGGCCGGCGAGACGGGTGCCGGATGACCACTCGACCGGTGGCGGCGTCACACCGTACGGTCGTCCGCGTGAGCTGGATCGAACGTGTCGTCGAGGAGCAGCTGGCCAAGGCCGCCGCGGACGGCGAGCTGGTCGCCGAGCCACTCAAGGGCAAGCCGATCCCCGGCATCGACGACCAGCGTCCTGACGGTTGGTGGGCGAACTCGTTCGTGCGGCGGGAGCGTTCGCACGACCGGCGGATCGAGGCATCGGAGCGGCTCGCCGCGACCCGTGCGACGTTCTGGCGGGCGGACTCCGAGCGCGAACTCCGGGCGCTGGTCGACGCAGCCAACGCGGACGTCGACGCCACCAACGTCAATCTCGTCGCCACCGATCAGCTCGGTCGCTTCGACGTCGACGACATCGTCGATCGCTGGCGACGGCTACGAGCGACCTGATCGGGTCGACATCGGGCACCGCAGCGGCGCGTCGTCCAACCGAACCGACGTGTCCGGGCGGGGTGCGGTCAGATCTCGTGCGGCGCTTCGGGGAACGCAGCGAAGAAGAGGGTGACCAGCTCGGACTCGGGGTCGTCCTCCTCGGCGTCCGACTCGAACTCCTCGGCGAGCTCCTTGAGCCGGTCGAGGAGATGTCGGCGGGTTTCGGGTCGCAGCCGCAGTTCGCCCAACGACAGCGCGAAGCGATCCTCTGCGGCGTCGAGATCGGCGAAGAGGCCCGACTCGACCTCGCGTTGCAGCCCCAGCTTGGCGACGTCGAACAACGACCCGAACGCCGCCGAGAGCTCACTGGGCTCCAGGGTCTGGAACGCCTCCTCGGCGAGCTTCCAGGACCGTGCAGCGACCTGGTACCGACGCTCGGTGACGGCGCCGACCCGCCGGGTCGCCACCACGCGCAGCAGGCCGAGCTCCTCGAGTCGGTTGACGTGGTGATACAGCCGAGTGATCGGGACCTGCATCGCATCGGCCAACTCGGCAACGGTCCGTGGCTGCTTGGCCCGGCGGAGGATCCTGCCGCGGACGGGATGGGTGATGTCGGGGAGCAGATCGAGGTTGGTCATTCGATGCTCGTCGACGGGTTCCCCGACGCCGTCGACCGGGATCCAGCCATCCGAGTCGTCCGTGGGCGGTGTGTCGATCGACATTCGGAGCAGTCTATGTTCACTCGGATTGAATATTCATTCAAACGGGTTGAATCAGGCTGTTCAATCTGGTTGAATGAGGGCATGTTCCCCTTCGTCGACACCCTGTACCACCGATACGTCCTGGAGACCGACCTCCACGAACGCCAGCGCCACGCGGACGAACTCCGTGCGGTGCGAGCGCTTCGCTCCCGTCGTCGCCACGACGACCGGCATCCACGATGACGATGGTGTCCAGGCCGGCCGAAATCTGACCGGTCAGGGCAGGCGGTCGGCGGGCGCGTCGCCGACGCCGTCACCGAGAACGGCGAGCACCTGGTCGTGCAATACGCCGTTGCTGCTGATCGCCGAGTCGTGTTCGTGCGTCGCCCGGCCGAGCCGATCGGTGAACACACCACCTCCGGCCTCCACGATCGGCTTGATCGCAGCCAGGTCGTACGGCGCCACGCCGATCGCGTCCACCGCGACATCCATCGCGCCCTCGGCAACGAGCATGTGCTGCCAGAAGTCGCCCATCCCACGGCTTCGCCGCGCCCGCTGTTGGAGCTCGACGAGCCGATCGGTGAGGCCGAGCGCGTCCCACCCCGAGCTGTGGGTGATCGACACCTGCGCGTCGTGCAGCGAGTCGACCTGCGACACCTGCAGGTCCCGCTCGACACCGACATGTGAGCGGACCCGGGCGCCCACGGTGTCGCCGCCCCACCACCGAAACCCGAGCGCAGGCGCCGACACGACTCCGAGCACGGGCCGTCCCTCGTGCACGAGGGCGATCAACGTCGCCCACACCGGGACGCCCCGCACGAACCCGGACGTGCCGTCGATCGGATCGATCACCCACTGCCAGGCGCTCGCTGCGTCGCCGGCCTGTCCGTGCTCCTCGCCGAACGCACCGTGGTCGGGGTAGGCGTCGACGAGCCGTTCGACGATCAACGACTCGGCACGTCGATCGATCTCGGTCACCTCGGTCCGGTTCTGCTTCCAGTCGATCGTGAAGTCGCGTTCGACGAAGTGGGGAAGCGTGAACGCGTCGGCAGCATCCGCGACCTCGAGTGCGACGCCGAGCTCGTTCGACAGGTCGACTGGCGCCCTCCG